>CAKUHM010000009.1 GCA_934655835.1 uncultured Collinsella sp.
GCGGCGGCGCCGCCGAGCTCGCAAGCGCGAGACATTTGAGCCATGGTCTCGGGCGTACGAAGCGGCTCGCCCATATACGCCTGAACGCTCACGACGAGCTTACCCTTCAGAGATTGAATCAAAGGATCAACGGTCATGTTCGACTCAACCTTTCTCAAAATAGCCTTCTGAGACACCGCACCTTGACGTTCAAACCGTCGCTCGCGTACCGAAGTACGCTTCGCTCCTCTTTCACGTCAATCTGCGGCACCTCAGAAGGCTCACTTGGTAGTCATGTTTACTTCAACGAGGCAAGAAGATGCTCAGCGGCACCGATGAGCGGAGCATCGCCCTCCAGAGAACCGATGAGGATCGGCGTGTCCTGAAGCGGATCGAGCGCCTGGCTGGCATAGCCCTCGTGCACCGAATCCTTCCACGTCTGCGAACGCCAATCGGGGCCTTGGTGAATCACGCCGCCCGAAAGCACGATGACCTCAGGATCCAAGATGTTAGCGAGCGAGCCCAAGCTCGCACCCAGCGCAAAGCCGGCGTCATGGATGACCTCGGTCGCTTTTGCGTCGCCTGCACGGCACAGGTCGTTCACATCGCGACCGACCGAAGGACGGCTGGGGTCGACGCGGCCAAAGCGCTCATCGTACATACGACCAATGGAAGTGCCCGAAGCAACCGACTCCAGATGGCCGGAACGCCCGCAGGCGCAGGGAATGCCGGCGGCAGCCGAGCACTCGATGTGGCCCATATGGCCAGCAGCACCATGGAAGCCCTGCATCACGCGGCCGTTCTCGACATATGCGCCGCCGATACCCGTACCGATGCCAAGACACAAGACGGAGAACTTGCCCTTGCCGACACCCCAGTGGGCCTCGCCCAGAGCATGAGCCTGCACGTCGCCTACAACGGCAACGGGAAGACCGAGATCCTCGCGCAGACGCGGCCCCAACTGAACGCCGGACCAGCCGGGCATGATCTCATTGGCATACGCGATGGCGCCCGTCTTGGGATCGACGACGCCGGCGGCACCGATACCGACGCCAAGGACCTCGACATCGGGATTCGCCTCGAGAGCAGCCTTGATGGATGCCTCGATACGCTGGAAGACGGCCTCGCCGCCCTCTTGGGCCTCTGTGGGAACCTCAGCCTCAAAAACGGGATGGGGCACACTACCGTCAGCCGGGTACTCCATAATAGCGGTCGCAATCTTGGTGCCGCCGATATCGACGGAGCAAACGTACTTGTTCTCCATGTCGTTCTCCTTAGGAGATAAAACAACTACAGGAAATGAAGGCGGTATTATCGCCGCAACTTGGTAAAGGTTTCCCAGGTGCCCGAGGTTGGGGTGAAAGTGGTCGGGCGTTGACCTAATGGGTCACGCCCGACCACTTGAGCCCCAAGATCGGGTGCCTGGGGAAGCTTTACAGGAGACCGTTGTCCTGGAGGACCTTCCTAATCGCCTCGACGTTCTCGCCGGTCATGGCCTTCACCGGGCGCGGCATGGTCGGGCTGTCGAAGATGCCCATGAGGTTCATAGCGGTCTTGAAGGCACCGACGCCACCGGCATAGCCCTGAACGCCCGAGGTGACATCCCAGATGTGGGAGATCTCGTTAAGGCGATCCTGCTCGGCCTTGACGGTAGCCCAGTCGCCGGCCTGAGCGGCCTTCCACTGGCGCACGTAGCCCTCGGGCTCAACATTGGCGAGACCCGGGACGGAACCATCGGCGCCACCGAGGTAAGCGCCGTCGACGACAACCTCATGACCGGTGAGGATGCTCATCGGATGGCCGTTCTTCTCGTTCTCCTGAACGAGGTAGCGGAACGAGATGTCATCACCCGAGGAATCCTTGACGCCAGCAAGGACGCCCTCGGCGCCGAGCTTGGCAAGGAGCTTCCAGGGGAGCTTGGTGTGAACGCAGACGGGAATGTCATAGGCAAAGATGGGCAGGTCGAGCTCCTCGTGCAGGATGCGGAAGTGCTCCTCGACCTCGGTCATGCCCTGCAGGGCATAGAACGGGCAGGTGGCGACGAGGGCATCGGCACCCAGCTCCTGAGCGACCTTGCCGTGCTCAATCATGCGCTCGGTCTCGGTATCGATGATGCCGACCAGAACAGGCACACGGTGGTCGACGATACGAACGGCCTCGGCGATAATCTGGCGACGGCGCTCGTCGGTGGAGAAGACGACCTCGCCCGAGGATCCCAGGAAGAACAGGCCATCGACGCCGGCATCGATCATGCGGTTAATGCTGCGCTCAAAGGAGGCAACGTCGAGCTGGTGATCTTCGGTATCGGGAACAACGACGGGAGGGATAACGCCGGTGAATTTCTGAGTTGCCACAAGAATCTCCTTAGTTGTCTGGCGGGCGGCCCTATGCCACCCACTCTTGTTGGCAGTGTCCAGGCCGTCTAGGCCAAAGAACACGGGTAGAACGTTTGGTTAAAGAAGTCGACGACTTCGTTTTCGAACGCATTGATGCGCTCGTGAGCGTATTTGGCATAGATGATATGCCTCCGGTCGCACTCAAGACCGTTGAATACGGCAAACTGCCCCTTGGGGTCGCTTACGGTATCCATGAGGGATGTGCCCATGAGCACCGAGCCGCGCACCCGAGCCGACAGTACCTCAAGGCCGCCGGGGAGCGGGTTGGCGATTGCCGCACAGGCAAGGCCGCACTTATCCAAGGCGGAGACCGCCAAAGCGACACCGCCGCCAAGGCCCTCGCCCCATGCGAAGATGCGGTCGGGGTCCATGCCATCAAGATTGCGCGCCACCTTCGCCATCGCGCAACCCCAACGGACGCGCTCGACAAAAGCGGGCGAAGCTATCCCCCGCTGCAGGTCGTCCGCACCAGCAACATCGTCATCCAGCGCGAGGACGGCATACCCCATGGCGGCAAATCTCGTCATGTGATGCCAGCCGCGCACAGGCCGATCGATGTCGTGGAACATCAGGCACAGCGGCACGCGCTCAGATACTCGGGCACGACCAACAGGCTCAATCAAGCGAGCGTGGACCGCATCGTCACCGAGCTCAAAGGAAACCTCCGAGTAACGGGCGCAGGGGTTAACAAAGTCAATCGCCGTAATGGCCAGGCCTTGAATCTCAAGATTCGAAGCGCATGCCTCTAAATCAGAAACATCTGCTTGGACATCACCGTGCCAGTCCCGATATTCTGCGAGCCTCGACGAAACCGTTCCAGGAATTCCCACGAGCCCGGGGACTATCAGCTCGTCGACATTGCTCTCGCACTTAGACATGAGCCTCCCCTCCCTCACAGAAAAACGGAATGATCAGATCGTCAAAATCTTGAATCTCCTCGTGGCCAAAGCCTTCAAAGAACTCATGACGCTTATCGCAGGACAGGTTGTTGTAGACCGCAAACTGCGTCGCCGGCGGACAGACGATATCGGCCGTGCCCGTGCCAAACAGCACGGGGCATTTGACCATGGGGGCAAAGTTCTTGGAATCGAAGTACGCCAGTTTGGCATAGGCTTCGTCAATACGAGTCGAGTCCTCGTCAAACCAGCGCGACCAATAGCGCAGGCCCTCGTAGGCAATATCGTCGGCGTCCAGATCCCAAACCAGGCGGAAATCCGATAAGAAGGGATAGAGGATGGCCGCGCGGTCAACCAAATCGCTATTGAGCGCGCAGGTTGCAATACCCAAACCGCCGCCCTGCGATGCGCCGTTCACAAATACGCGGGTAAGATCGATGCCCTCGAGCTCGCGAACGATACGGCACAGAATGCGGATATCCTGATGTAGGCGGACATAGTAGAGGTTGGCCGGGTCGCCGTCGATACCGGCGACGATATGGCCCGCGACCGTCGTGCCCTCAAATCCACCAATATCCTCGGAGGGACCACCCTGGCCAGGACAATCGAGAGCGATGAGTGCCATGCCCATGCCCGCAAACGACGCCTGCTCAAACCAGCTGCGACTCGCACCCGGATAGCCATGGAACTGAAGCACCAGCGGCATGGGCTCCTCCGAGACCGGCTTGAGGTACTTGGCATGCAGGCGTGCACCACACATGCCGGTATACCAGAGATCGAAAAACCGACAGGTCGCGGAATCCGCAACCGAAGCCGCCTCAATCGCGTAGTCGAGCTCGACGGCGTCGGCCTCGGCCATGCGGTCCTTCCAAAAGAGATCGAAATCCGATGGACGGGGCATAGCGCCTCGATATTCACCAAATTGCTGTTGTAGCTCCTGAGCACTTGGCATGGCTCGTGAACCCAACCTTTCGAAATCGCAACGGAGGTGCGCCCGGCAAGGAAACCGGGCGCACGGGAGGGAAAGCGAGGCTACTCGCCGAGCTTGGGGTGCAGCAGCGACGGCGCAGCGCCGAGCAGCATCTTGGTGTAGGGGTCCTGAGGGTGCTGGAAGACCTGCTTGGCCTCGCCCTGCTCGACGATCTTGCCGCCATTCATAACGATGATGTCGTCAGAGATATAGCGGACCGTCTGGATGTCATGGCTGATGAACACCATGGCCAGGCCGAGCTCCTTCTTAAGGTCGGTCAGCAGGTTCAGAATCTGCGCGCGGACCGAAACGTCCAGAGCCGAGGTGGGCTCGTCGGCGATGATGGCATCGGGGTTCAGCGACAGTGCACGGGCAATTGCGACGCGCTGGCGCTGGCCGCCCGAAAGCTGGCCGGGAAGAACCTCGGCGGCGGAGCTGGGCAGACCGGTGAGCTCCAAGAGCTCCTTGACGCGCTTCTCCTGCTCGGCCTCGGTACCCAGGTTGTGGACACGCATGGGGTCGAGCAGTTGCTCGCGAACGACCATGCGGGGGTTGAGCGCCGTGGCCGGGTTCTGGAACACGACCGAGATGACGCGGCCCATGTGGCGACGGTCCTCGGCGGTACGTTTGGTAACGTCCTTGCCCTTAAAGTAGACCTTGCCGCTCGTGGGGGCCTGCAGGCCGCACATGACGTTGGCGGTGGTGGACTTACCGCAACCGGACTCGCCGACGATGCCGATCGTCTGACCGGGCATGAGCTTAATCGTTACACCCTGGACGGCGTGAACCAGGTTGGGGTGCAGAATCGAGCCGGTACGGGTCCTAAAGGTGACGTGGACGTCATCAAGGAAGATGATCGGCTCGACGCCGTTGACTGCGGTCTCGCTCATCTACATCACCTCCGCGTGAGGGGTCAAACCATTTGCCTTGAGCACCTCGTCGGGGAGCTCGGAATAGAAGTGCTCGGTGCCGGGAACGCGCTTGAAGACCGGACGGGTGTCCAGGCCAATACGGGGATGGCTCGAGCGGGGCGCGAAGCGATCGCCCTTGGGGAAATCGCGCGGGCTCGGAACGGCGCCAGGCACCTGGTGCAGGCGGCCCGAACCGCTCTCGATGGACAGAACGGAACCCAGAAGACCGCGGGTGTACTCGTGAATCGGGTTGGTGAGCAGCTCCTTGGTGGGTGCCTGCTCGATAACCTGACCGGCGTACATAACCGTGATGTTATGGGCGACCTCGGCGACCAGCGCCAGGTCGTGCGAGACGAAGATCATGGCAAAGCCGAGCTTGGCCTGAAGGTCGTTGAGCAGCTTGATGACCTGCTTCTGGACGGTAACGTCCAGAGCGGTCGTGGGCTCGTCGCAGATGACCAGCTTGGGGTCGCGGGTAAGGGCCATAGCGATCAGAACACGCTGACGCTGGCCACCGGAAAGCTCATGCGGGTAGCTCTCGAGCGTACGCTTGGGGTCGAGGCCCACGAGCTCCAGGAGTTCCTCGGCGCTGCGGGTGCCGCCGCGCTTGGTGAGCTGCTTCATCTGGGCAGAGATGAGCATGGAGGGGTTGAGCGAGGACAGGGCGTCCTGATAGACCATAGCGATATCGGTACCGCGCAGGCCGAACCACTCCTTCTTGCTCATCTTGAGCAGGTCACGGCCCTCCCAGAGGACCTCGCCGGAAAGGTGCTCGTCCTCATCGGTCAGGCCCATGATGGCCAGCGTGGTGATGGACTTACCGCAACCGGACTCGCCCACCAGGCCCATAGTCTGGCCAGGACGGACGTCAAAGTTGACATGGTCGACGACGTTGATGTCACCGTGGTGCTCAAACTGGATGCAGAAATCGCGGACCGAAAGGATCGGTTCGACAGACTCGTCGGGCACATGGCGATCGTCACGCTTGAGCTCGACATCGCGCAGGGCGCCAAGGCGAGCGGAGAGGGACTGGGCTTGCTCCTTATAGGCGCGAACGGGGTCGGAGACCAGCAGGTCGGCCTCGCGGCGCTTGGAGGAATCGGTCGGATCCAGGGCGGCGGAGGGAGCAGCGGCCATGGCGTCGGTAATGCCCTCGGAGAGGATGTTGAGCGCCAGGCAGGTGATCATGATGGCCAGGCCCGGGAACAGCGCCTGCCACCAACGGCCGGCGAGCACGCCGCCGCGGGCGTCGGCGAGGATGTTGCCCCAGGTAGCGGTGGGCTCCTGGATACCAGCGCCGATGAAGGTCAGCGAGGCCTCGAAGATGATGGCGTCGGCGACCAGGGTAACGGTGAAGACCATGATCGGGGCGATGCAGTTACGCAGAACATGCTTGATCAAAATCCACGGAGCCTTGGCGCCGGAAACGATGACCGCGCGGACATAGTCCTCGCCGTACTCGGACACGATGTTGGCGCGCACGATACGGGCAATCTGCGGAGTGTACATAAAGCCGATGGCGAAGATGATCGACGGAACGGAGTTGCCCAGGATGGAGACGAAGACGGCCGCGAGGGCGATGCCCGGGATGGACATGATGATGTCCAAGATACGCATGATCGTCTCGGAGACGGCCTTGCGCGAAACCGCTGCAAGGGCGCCCACGACCGAGCCGCAGACCAGAGCCATGGCAGTGGCGCCAAAGCCGATAATCAGCGAGTAACGACCACCGTAGAGCATACGCGACAGAATGTCGCGACCCTTATCGTCGGTACCGAAAATAAATCCGTTGCCGGGAGCCTGGCGAGCCGTAAAGATCTCGACCGGGCTATAGGGGGCAAGAAGGGGCGCCAGAATCGCAGTCAGGGCGACCAGCACCAGCACGACGGCTGCAATCTTAGAAGACAGCGTCATCTTCTTCCAGCCACCGAGCTTGAGCCCCTTAGAGGCAGCCTTCTCGAGCTGCTCGGTTTGCTTCTCTCGAATCTTTACCATAATCTACACCGTCCTGATGCGCGGGTTGATGAGCAGGTAGAGCATGTCAACCACGATGTTGATGATGATGAAGGCAAGAGCAACGACGATAACGACGCCCTGAACCAGGTTCGCCTCGTTGCCCTGAACGCCCTGCAGAATCGCGGTGCCCATGCCGGGGAGGTTGAAGATAACCTCGATGACGACGGCGCCGCCCATAAGGTAACCGATCTTAAGACCGAGGGTGGTGACCGGGGTGATCAGCGCATTGCGAAGAACGTTGATGCCGACGACAACCTTCTCGGGAACGCCGGCGCCGCGAGCCATACGGACATAGTCCTTGTCGAGCTCCTCGACCATGGCGGTACGCACGATACGAGTCATCTGGCCCGTCAGCGGAAATGCCAAGGCGATAGCGGGCATGATCATACGTCCCAGATAGCCAACCGGATTCGTGGTGAAGTGAGGCAGAGCACCCGATGCCGGGAGCACCTTAAGGTAGGAAGAGAACAGCAGGATCAACAGAACGGCAAGCCAGAACGACGGGGTTGCCAAGCCGGCGATGGAAAAGACGCGGATCACTTGGTCCGGCCATTTATCGCGATACAGTGCCGCGATGACGCCGAGTAAAAACGAAACGACCGCACCGATGGCAAGACCGATGAAGGTCAGCTGCATCGTGACGGGCAGGGCCGTGGAGATGCGCTTGGCAACGGAGTTGCGAGCAGCACCATAGGTGCCCATGTCGCCATGAATCAGATCGCCCATATAGCGCACGTAGCGCACGGGCCAGGGGTCGTCCAGACCATACTTCTCATGGTACTCGGCAACCGCCTCGGGCGAGGCACCGTCACCCAACGCCGTGTAGGCGGGGTCGGTCTTGGAGAACGACATAAGGAAGAACACCAGGACGGTGACGCCCAATGCCATGATCGGCAGCGCCACAAGACGCCTTCCAATCAAACGTAGCAAGTTGTTCACGTTCTCTCCCCTTTCTTTTGTCGGTAGGACCAACTGGTATATGAGTACGGATACTCATTACAAGACCCGAGCGACATCGTTGCCGCCCGGGTCTTTGTTTCAACTATGAGGATACGGTCCCAACGACCGACATCCTGCATACAGACTCAAGCGAGTCTTACGCCTTGACGGTCGCAACGCCCCTGAAGGACATGCTCGTCGTGCCGATGCCCTTGAAGCCATCGAGGGCCTCGCCGTTGGGCGCAGTGGACGGATCGTCCCAGGAAGCGGAGACGGTCTTGACGTGGACAACGGGGTACAGAACGGCGTTGTCGGCAATGATGTCGAAGCACTCGTTCCACTTCTTCTGCTGCTCGTCGCCCTCGGCGGCAAGAGCCTCGTCCATGAGACCGTGGAGCTTCTGCCACTCAGCGGACTCCTTCCACGGGCAACGGGTCTGCATCCAGACGTTGTCGCCGTACCACCAGTTAAGCAGCAGGTCGGGGTCGGCGCCGAAGCAGGAAGGATCGCCAGGGGCAAGGAGGATATCGTAGGCCTCGCCGCCGTCGATGGCAGCGTAGGTGGCCGGCGAGGTATCGGTCTGGATGGTCACATCGAAGCCGAGAGCGTCGAGGTCATTCTTGACCTGGGCGGCCATGCCCTTAATCTGCTCGTTGTCGGTGGTGCGCAGGGTGATGGCACCCGGGGTGATGCCAGACTCCTCGATGAGCTTCTTAGCCTTCTTGGCGTCGGTCTTGTACACCGTGGAAGCCTCATGATAGTTGGTGAAGCTCTTGGGCAGGTAGCAGCTGGCAGCGGTGGCAAGGCCGGCGAAGGTGTTGCTGACCATCTTCTCGGTGTCGAGCGCATACATGACAGCCTGACGGACCTTGACGTTGTTCCAAGGCTCCTTGGCGACGTTGAACATGATGAAGCGGGTGCCGAAACCCTGAACGTTATCGATCTTGCAGCCGGCGCTCTCGAGCTGGTCGACGGCGTCAGCGGTAACGAGCTCCATAACGAGCGTGGAGCCCTCCTGCTGAGCGGTAACGCGAGCGGTGGGGTCGGTCAGGATGCTGTACTGGATCTTCTTATCCTCGGCAGCATACTCACCGTTGTACTCGGGGTTGGGAACCAGGGTGATCTCGGTATCGGAGATAGAGTCGTACATCCAGGGGCCGGAGCCGATCGGCTGCTTGGCGCGATCCTCCTCGGTCTGGGTGGCCGGGGTAACGCGGACGATGGCCAGACGATCCTTGAGCAGGGAGAAGTTGGGGACCTTGGTCTTGACCGTCACGGTGCTGGCGTCCTTGGCCTCGATGGACTCGAAGGGCTGGAAGAACGGAGCATAGGTAGCGGAAGCGGCGCAAGCGGTGTAGGAGGCAACGACATCGTCAGCGGTGACCTCGGTGCCATCGGAGAACTTGGCGCCCTTGCGGATGGTGACCTCGAAAGTGGTGTCGTCCACAGACTTGGGATCGTCGGTGGCGAGCTCGTTGAAGGTGCTGTAGTCGTGGTAATCGATGCCGTAGAGGCCCTCGACGACGTGCCAGTTAGCACCCAGGCCCACAGCGGAGCCGGTGCTGGCGGGATCGAAGCTGGACGGAGCGTAAGCGGAACCAGCGGTGATCACGCCGCCGCCACGGTTGGCGGAATCGGTGGAACCGGAAGCGGAACCCTCGTCGCTGGAGTTGCCACCGCAGCCGGTGAGACCAAGCCCTGCGACAGCAGCGACGCTGCCGGTGAGGCCGAGGAACGAACGCCTGGACATACCCTTGTTGATGATGGCCATGTCTTCTCCTATCAATAGAGAATCTTACCCGGGAGCACCTAGACGTGCCCCCGCGCAACTTGCGGACGATATATACCTTACCTACCGACGAGCCCAACTGAGGTGCCGCGCTCGGCGACCGATACATACATACGCTTGAACGGTATTTACTACCGTTCACCGAATTCATTGACAAACGATTCGCCAGACAGTATGTATCGCCGAGGTGAGATATCAGTCTTCGTCAACCCGCAGGATAGCAGGGTTGTTCACCATGGCTAGTCAAACGTTTTAGCGTTAATAAAACCAGAAATCGGCTGGTAATCGCCGTGAAATAAATGATTGAAAATCACGCAATCATGTATATCAGTTGTTTAGAGGCGTGTTTAGTTTTCGGATTGCTTTGCCGCCGCCTCGGCGCGCTCGGCATTCCATGCAACGAGCGCCTCGTGAACCGCTTTGGCGACATCGGCAGGAATGCCTCGAACTTCCGCGATCTCTTGCTCGCTCGCCGCGCGCAAACGCTTCATCGAGCCAAAATGGCGCATAAGGGCACGTTTTCTGGTGGGTCCCACGCCTGGAACGTCATCGAGTACCGAAACCGTCATGGCTTTATCGCGCAATTCGCGATGGAACGTGATGGCAAAACGGTGCGATTCATCGCGCACCTGTTTAATTAGATAGAGCGACGCGGACCCGGTCGGCAGCACGACGGGAGTCTCGTCCCAAGGCACGAAAACCTCCTCATCGGCCTTTGCCAAGCCACAAACTGGTATATCGAGCCCAAGAGCCTCAAGTTGCTTGATCGCAGCGGTCAATTGCGGCCTACCGCCATCGACAACGAGCAAATCGGGGCGCGAGCCAAAGCGCTCGTCGGCCATGCGCTCGGGAGCATAGCGTCGTCCCAAAACCTCGGACATCGACACGAAGTCGTTTGCCTCGTCCAATTCGGCCTGGATTTTAAAACGACGATACTGGCTCTTGTCGGCGCGCCCGTTGGCAAACACCACCATCGAGGCGACCGTAAAGGTGCCATGCAGCGTCGAGATATCGAAGCACTCGATACGCAACGGCGGCGATGGCAGCGCCAACGCACTTTCGAGCTCCAGGAGCGCTTGATTGGTGCGGTCGTCAGCGTACCCCGTTCGCATCATGTAGCGCATGAGGGCATGGCGCGCATTTTTGGATGCCATATCGAGCAGACGGTGCTTTTCGCCACGCTGCGGCCTATGGAGATGGCAGGAACGCTCACGCTTGCCCGCAAGCCACTCCCCCAGCGCCTCCGCATCCTCAAGCTCGACGGAAAGGTTGACCTCAGCTGGAATATCAGCCGTCTCGTCGTAATAGCGCTTAAGAAAGCCCGACTGGAGCTCTTCCTCGTCAACATCAAGACCCTTGTCGAGAATGAACTCGCAGGTGCGAACTGTTCGGCCCTCGCGAACGACGAAGACGCAAGCGGCGGAGATGGTCTCCTCGCGATAGAAACCGATGACATCGATATCGACACTGGAGGGAAAAACGACTTGCTGACGATCGTCCAGACCTCTGATGACCTCCAAACGACGTTTGACGCGTGCCGCGCGCTCAAAGTCGAGCGCCTCAGCGGCATCCGCCATCTCGGAGGTCAGCTCATCGACGACATCCTTGCGATGGCCCGACAAAAAGCGCTCGACACGCTTGACGTTCTTGGCATAGTCTGCCGGGGAAATCGCGCCGACACACGCACCCGGGCCGCGCCCGACATGGTAGTCGAAGCAGGGGCGCCCGTTTTGCGCGCAAATCATATTGACGATGTCTTCCTCGCCCTTGTGGGACTCGACGATACGGCGACAACGACGCCACTCCGCACAGGATGCGGAACAAATGGGGATAACCTTGCGAAGCGTATCTATCGTCTCTCGTGCCGCACGGCTATCGGTATAGGGTCCAAAATAGCGCGTTCCCGGCTTATGACGCTCACGCGTGTATTTGATAGCGGGATACAGGTCACCCTTTGTAATGGCGATAAAGGGGTAGCTCTTGTCATCCTTGAGGTCGACGTTAAAGTACGGATGGTACTGACCAATCAAATTGCGCTCGAGCACCAACGCCTCGTGCTCGGTCTCCACCACGATATAGTCAAAGCTCGCCACCAGCTGCATCATCAGCGGGATCTTCTGGCGCTCGTCCTGCAGCGTCACGTACTGACGCATACGGGCGCGCAGGTTTTTCGCCTTGCCCACGTAGATGACATCGCCCTTGGCGTCTTTCCAAAGGTAGCAGCCGGGCTGCGTGGGAACGCGCGAAACCTGCTCGGCAAGCGTTGGAATGTTGTCGTGACCGGCCACGCGCACCTACTTGCGACGAAGCAGCGCCGAGACCTCGGGCATCTTAAAGGCAACAGCCAGGCCAAAGGTGACGGCGAGCGAGACGATGCCCGCAACGCAAACATAACCCAAGGTAATCAGAATCGATCCGCCGAGGGCCCCGACGAAGTGCTCAAGCGCCCACATGACGGCGGCACCCGCGGCAGCGCCCAGGCCACCGAGCAAAAGGCCAAAGAAACCGCCATGCAGGATAGATTTAACCTGAAGACCACGCAGGCGACGACGCAGCCACCACAGCGAACAACCGACCAAGATCACGTAGTCGACGACATACGAAAGCGCGATTGCCGGCATACCGAAGCCCAGTACAACGCCAAACAGCAGAACTGAGCCGGCCTGGCCGATGGCAGAATACAGGCAATAGCGGCTATAGGGCTTCATGTCGAGCAAGGCAGAGAAGCTCTTCTGCATCAACACGACCACGCCGTAGAGCGGCAGGGAAAGTGCCAGGTAGATAAGGAACTCCGACACCAGCGCCACACCGGACTCATCGAACTTGCCAGCGCAGTAGATCATGTTGAGCGGACGCGCGAAGACAATCAGGTACAGCGCGAACGGAATCAGGAAGAACAGCATCTGGGCGACGCCACGCGAAATGCCCGTGCGGACGCTGTCGTAATCCTTCTCCTGTGCGTCGTGAGAGAGCTCGGTATAGAGCGCCGTCGAAAGCGAGGCGGCAATCAGCGCGTAGGGCAGCGTGTACCACAGGCGCGCATAGGCGATGACGGAAGGACCAGTCTCGGGCTGGACCACCAGCGCAGCAGCGTTGGTGATAGAAGTCGAGACAAACATGCACACCGTGGCGAGCAGCGTCGGGATACCGAGCGCAATCGTCTGACGCAGCGCAGGATCCTTAAAGTCAATATGGATATGGGGATGCACGCCGTGCTTGCCAAGCGCGGGGATCTGACATGCCATCTGAACAAAGACACCGAGGGTCGTACCGGCCGCAATCAAGATGATGCCGGCACGTTCGCCAAACTGTGCGGACACGGGCGCAAAGCCCATAAAGCTCGCAATGACGATCACATTGTTGAGGACCGGGGCAAACGTCGACCAGAAGTAGTCGCGGTGTGCGTTGAGGACGCCCGAAAACACCGAGCCCAAACCATAAAACAGAATCTGGATGGCAAAGAAACGGAACATGAACGCAGCGGTATCCATGCTGCCGCCGTCACCCGAAAGGAACGATTGCGTCCAGATAAAGCCCGGGGCGAACACGGTCCCCAGCAACGAAATGCCACCCAGCACCAATAGCAGAATACCGAGCAGGTTGCCCACGTACTCGTTAGAGGCCTCGCGACCCTGCTCACGCCTCACGCCCATGTACACGGGCAAGAACGCCGTCACGAGCATGCCGCCCATCACGAGTTCGTAGAGCATATTGGGCAGGTTGTTGGCGACCTGATAGGAAGACGAGAGCAGCGACATGCCGATAGCGGCCGCCATTGCCCACGTGCGGATAAAACCGGTGACGCGAGACACGATGGTCAGGATGGTCATAAGCCCGGCGGAACGACCAACCGTGGAGTAGTCCGACGAGCCCATGTCGTCAGTGTCATCTCGCGACGAAGAAGCTTCGGATGAGGGTGTCTGAGGCGCAGATTCTTCTGCAAAATGAGCTCCGCGCTTCAATTCTTCCTGCGGCATCGCTCAGTCCTCTCTCGTAATCGCGGCAACTGTCGCCCCGCAAAATGCAATTAAATCATCAGGTGCAAGCTCGAGCTGATAACCACGCTTGCCTCCCGAAATAAAAATGGTATCCCAAAGGACACATGTCTCATCAATGAGCGTCCGGTAGCGTTTTTTCATACCGACCGGACTGCAGCCGCCGCGAACGTAGCCAGTCGCCGCAAGCAAATCCTTCACATGCATCATGGCCAAGGACTTCTCCCCCGCGGCACGCGCGGCGGACTTTAGATCGAGCTCGTCGGCAACAGGGATGCAGCACACGACGTGGTCGTTGGACGGCGTCACGCAGACCAAGGTCTTAAATCCTTGACCGGGCTCCTCGCCAAGCTGCTCCGAAATCGCGACCCCCAGGCCCGCCGACTCATCACCATCGTCTTCGTACGTATGTAGAACATAGGAAATGCCGGCGCTTTCCAGCTCGCGCATCGCATTGGTTTTTGGCGTCTTTACAGCCTTTGCCATGGCATATCCTTTCCCTCGCATTCGGACGCAAGGATTAAGTATATGTCCAATTCGGCTGCATACGTCACTTCGACACAGCAAGCGCCATCGAATCACAAGGAGTCGATGGCGCCCATAAACTGAATCGCCTATTTATTGAGCATCAAGTTGAGCCTGACGCTCCCGGTCACGCCTGAGCAACGGCGCCAAAAACTTGCCCGTATAACTCTGCGGACAGTCCGCAACCTGCTCCGGTGTGCCCGAAACCACGACGGTTCCGCCGCCATTGCCGCCCTCGGGGCCCATATCGATCAGGCGGTCGGCAACCTTGATGACATCAAGGTTGTGCTCGATCACCAGCACTGTGTTGCCCGCATCAACCAGACGCTGCAACACGTCGAGCAGCTGGCGAACGTCCTCAAAGTGAAGACCGGTCGTCGGCTCATCCAGAATGTAGAACGTCTTGCCCGTCTGGCGTCGATGAAGCTCCTTGGCGAGCTTCACGCGTTGCGCCTCGCCACCCGAAAGCGTCGTCGCGGGCTGGCCAAGGCTCACATAGCCAAGGCCCACGTCATACAGGGTCTGAAGCTTGCGCTTGATCTGCGGGATATTCCCAAAGAAGGCCAGTGCCTCGGTAACGCTCATGTCGAGCACATCCGAGATGGTCTTGCCGCGATAGGTAACCTCAAGCGTCTCACGGTTGTAACGCTTACCGCCGCAGACCTCGCAAGGAACGTAGATGTCAGGCAAGAAATGCATCTCGATCTTGATCTGTCCGTCGCCCTTGCACGCCTCGCAGCGACCGCCGCTCACATTAAAGGAGAAACGTCCCGGCGAGTAACCGCGCGCCTTCGACTCCGGCGTACTCGCAAACAGCGCGCGAAGATCATCCCAAAGGCCAATGTACGTAGCAGGGTTGGAACGCGGCGTGCGGCCAATCGGCGACTGGTCGATATCGATAACCTTATCGATACACTCGATGCCCTCGATTTTCTTATACGGACCCACAGGGCGCGTCGAACGGTGAATGGCATTCGTAAGGGCAGGTGCGATGGTGTCGGTAACCAGGGAGCTCTTACCCGATCCCGACACGCCGGTAACAACCGTAAGCGTACCAAACTCGATCTTGGCGGTAACGTTTTTGAGGTTGTTGGCGCGGGCGCCCGTGATCTTAAGGCAGCCGCGACCGGGCTTGCGGCGTTCATCGGGAACCCGAATCATTCGCTTGCCGGTCAGGTAGGCACCCGTCATCGAATCGGGGCACGCCATGATATCGGCAGGCGTTCCCGCGGCGACCACGTGTCCGCCGTTCACGCCCGCGCCGGGGCCCATGTCGATCACATAGTCGGCAGCACGAATCGTATCCTCATCATGCTCGACGACGATGACGGTATTGCCGATATCGCGTAGGCGCTCAAGCGTCTTGATCAGGCGCTCGTTATCGCGCTGATGGAGGCCGATCGACGGCTCGTCCAAAATGTACAGCACACCCATGAGGCCGGCGCCGATCTGAGTTGCCAGGCGAATGCGCTGGGCCTCGCCTCCGGAAAGCGTCGCCGAGGCACGGTCGAGGGTCAGATAGCCGAGTCCGACATCGACCAGAAAGCGCAGGCGCTCCAGGATTTCCTTGACGATGCGCCCGCCGATAAATTGTTGGCGCTCGGTAAGCTCCAAGCCCTCAAAAAACTCGAGCGACTCGCGGCACGACAGGCAACAGACCTCATAAATCGACTTACCGCCTACGGTAACGGCGAGCATCTCGGGGCGCAGACGAGCACCATGGCAACTCGAGCACGGCTCCTCGCGGATGTACTTCTCCAAGCGCGCCTTGGTGTTCTCATTCGTCGTCTCGGTATAGCGCTCGTACAGGATATTGCGCACGCCCGAGAACTTGGTGTCCCACTGGCTGCGGCGCCCATCGAGCTTTTGATAGTCGACCGAAATCTTCTGGTCGCCCATGCCGTCTAAAAACGCGCGACGCACCCGCGGAGGCAGATCCTCCCACGGCGTATCGACGCTCACCTTAAAGTGTTTGCAGACCGCAGCGAAAATCTGCGGATAGTAGTTAGAGTTGCCAAACAGGCTGCCAAAAACCCCGTCGGCGATCGACTTCGAGGGGTCTTCGATCAGCGCCTCGGCATCGACCGTCTTCTTAAAGCCCAGGCCATCGCACTCGGGACATGCGCCATA
>CAKUHM010000010.1 GCA_934655835.1 uncultured Collinsella sp.
GTCATGACGGGAAGCATCCAGAGCATCTTGTAGCCATAGCTGGCGCCCGCGCTGGAATACGTTGCAATGCCGCCGGCGTCATTGCCCGAAAGCGCCGCCAGCAGACCGGGGCCCATAGCGCCAAAGATGGCCGCGATGGTCAGCTTTTGCTTGGTATTTTGCACGCGACCACCTAACCCATGACTGACATGGCGAGCAGCACCGCGGCGATGCAATACGCCACACACGAGATCATGACGGCAATGACGTTCATGGCGGTACCCGACGTATTGAGGTCGTGCTCATCGCGCCAGAACAGCACCATCAGATACATCACGGCACTCATGTTGCCAACCAGGCAAATGATGGCAGCGATATTAAAACACCCGGTAAAGAGTTGCTCCTCAAACATGGACGCATCGGGGAACGCAGCGGTGCGCACCAGCTGGGCGCACAGGTAGGTCACGAGCGACAGAATCAGGCCCATACCCGTGCTCTGGAAGAAGAATCCCAGATACGGCTTGGGCTCGTCATCGTGACCATCATACTCCAGGAAGTAGTTCTTGACGAACGACACCATGCGCGAGGCGGCCAGCAACACGAGCGGCATGGCACACATGGGAAACACCACCAGATGTGCGGAGCCGAGCGCCGTCCCCAGTACTGTTGCCATGATGCACGAGGCAATGCCCCAAACGACAACCCAGTACTGGCGATGCACGAACCAGCTGAGCACGTTCGTCGAGTCGTCCGACGCGCTGTCGCCCGAACCGATGCCGGCGATCTGCAGGTCCTCCTGATGCTCCTCGGCGATAACGTCCATAGCGTCATCGAAGGTCACGATGCCCAAGATATGGCGGTTCTCGTCGCAGACGGGGATGGCGACCAGGTCGTACTTGGTCATCTCGTCCGTTACGTCTTCCTGGTCCTCGTCGGGTGACACATAGACCAGGTCGCGATAGGCGAGCTGGCCCAACGTGGCGTCGCGGTCGGCCACGATCAGCGTGCGCAGCGAAAGCACGCCGGTCAGCATGCCGCTCGGGTCCTCGGTGTAGACGTAGTAGACGCTCTCGAAGTCCTCGTCGAGCTTGCGGATGGCCTCGATGGCATCGGCGACCGTCGCCGTGGCGGGCAGGGCGACAAACTCCGAGGTCATGATACGGCCGGCGGTGTTTTCCTCGTAGCCCAGCAGGTTACGAATCGCCTTCTCCTCCTTGACGCCCATCAGGCGCAGGAGCTTCTCGGCCTTCTCGTAGCTGAGCTCGTCGATCAGGTCGGCGGCGTCGTCCGGGTCCATCATGGCCAGCATCGACGATGCGTCCGTGTCGGACAGGCCCTCGAGCATCTCGGTCATGAGCTCGTCGTCATCGAACTCCGAGATGGCCTCGGCTGCCTGGGCGGTATCGAGCTGTGCGAACACCTGCGCACGCAGGCGCGGGTCGAGCTGCTCGATAATGTCAGCGATGTCGGCGGGGTGCAGCTCGCCAAGCGTCTTGTGCGAAACCGAGAGCTGGATGTTCTTAGTCGAACGGTCAAGCAGGTCCATGTAGGACCAGGCGATGATGTCCTCGCTGAGCGGCTTGCCCAGGTGCTTCATAAAGCCCTCGACGACATGCTCGAGCGCGGGGCTAATCGCGCGCAGCAGGCCGCGGGCACCGACCTCGGCACCCAGCAGGCGCAGCTGGTTTTCGCCCGACATGGAGAACTTGATGTCGTTGACGCGCACGACCTTCATGCCCTGCGTGTCGACAATCTGCTTGTTGAGAACATCGCGCGCCAGCAACAGCTCGGTCGGCTGCAGGTACGAAAAGCGGATTTCGGTGGCCGACGTCTTGAGGTACACGCCCGTCTCGTCGATACGATCGACCCATTTGCGCCAGCTGATCATAAACGGCGTCTTGCCGGGGCCGCGGAACGCGAGCGACGTCACGTGCGGAAAAACTTCGCCGGTAGCAATGCCAAAATCGTTCACCACGCCGAGCTTCTCGCCGTCGACGTCCAAGACCGGCAGTTTGAGCATCTCACTCAGATAATTCAATGGTGCTCCCCATCATTATTCCTGCGGATCGCGGCAAAACGGGCACGCCATCCGTGGACAATTGGATATGTATACGCATGCGCGGGCGGCACGCCGCTCGACGCTCACACCCCGTGCATGCGCAAAAAGCACCTGCATGGGGTCATCGACTGTATGGTCGAGGTTTGGATTTCACCTGTAACCTTTCTCTTGACCCTCATTAACCGCAGTAACTATAGCATCAGCATCGCGCTGCGGCACCGAATTTATGCGCTGCACATTGCAGGCATACCAAACGCTGACGTATCCGTGACATAGTCGTTGGGGACTACTCCGTGGTTTCGTCGTCCTCGGCGAGTTGGGGGAACACGGCGTTCTTGGGCATCGTGACCTTCGTCAGCGAGGTGAGCTTTTTGCTCAGCGACGTGTCCGTCTTGACCAGGTCGCTCAGCGTCACGATCTTGTAGCCGTCGGCAACAAGGCCGTCGATAATCTGCGGCAGCGCCTCGAGCGTCTGCTCGGCGCACTCGTCGCTATCGGTGAGCAGCACGATATTGCCCGGCGTCACCGAGTCGAGCACCGTCGAGACCTGCTCGTCGGCACCATTGAGCAGCCAATCGCCCGAGTCGATATTCCACGAGACCACGGCAGACACCAGGTCCATCGAGTCAATCCAATTTTGCTCGTCAAAAGCGGCGTAAGGGGCACGCAGCAGCATCGTCTTGACGCCGGTTGCCGACTTGATGGCGTCGGTTCCCTTCGAGATCTGCATGCGCACTGTCTCGCGATCCTCGCCCTTGAGCGAATCGTCGCTATAGCTATTGGAGCCGACCTCGCACCCGGCATCGACAATCGCCTTGGCCGTGGCGGGCGAGGACTCGGCGGCATCGCCCGAAAGGAAGAACGTGGCGCTCACGCCCTTCTCCTTGAGCACCTGCAAAATCTGCTTGGTGGCACCGCTCGGACCCTCGTCAAACGTCAGCGCCACGACCTTCTCGTTGCCCTTGGGCGCCACGCTGGCGCAGGCAACAACGCAATCGGTGGCGGGCACAACCTCGCCACGGTCCTGCGTCTTGCCCGATTGCTCGCCGATCCACACCTCGGAGCGACCCTGGACGCCCCATGTCTGCACATACTCGATGGCGCCCGTGCCCTCGACCTTCAGCTTGGGCTCGACGGTCGTGGCCTGCACCTCGTGCTTCTCGTAGATGTTGCGGCCGTCTTTGACCGTCACCTTCTCGCCGCCGGTAAGCTCGCGGCTGTCCCATTTGCCCTGCTTAACGCGCTTGCCGTCAACCTTCACCGACAGCTTTTCGCCCCCGTGGCGCTTGAGCACGCTGTCGTCGACGGCCAGCAGGTCGCCCGCGTCATAGGTGTCGGTCAGCTCCTGGTCGTCGATAAGATTCTGCAGCGTAGAGCCCACGCGCACCGCGGTCTTTTGTCCGTTGAGCTCCACGTCCACGCTGCGGTTGACGTAGCCCACGACGGCAGCGATAAACAGCACGAGCGCGCAGCCCACGGCGATGAGCGCATAGGGCAGACGGGATGGACGGCGGGGCGAGCGCCCGTTGCCAATGCGCGCACTGCGGTCGCTAAACCCGCGGCTATGGTTGAGGTACATCGCGCCGGGCTTACGACGGCGTTTGCGCTGGCCGCTGGGCAGCTGCCCCAGGTCGCGGCGAGCCGTCGGACGCGCACCGGAGTGCCCGTTTAAGTTGGATCCGTTTTGGCGCATGTGCCCTCCCCCATAAACACAGCGAGCCGGAGCAACATGTCTCCGGCTCGCCTCCCATCATTTGGTACGTCGCTATTTGCTAGCTTTTGACGAGCTCCCGCTCGCCTTTTGGTATTCGTCCTTAAAGGCCTTGAACATGCCGCGCGTCTTGCCGAGCTGCTTGCCCAGCGCGCGACTGCCCTTGTCCACGGCGACCGATCCCTTGTCATCGAGCACCTTGGCGCCCTTTTTGACCTTATCGCCCACCACGACACTGGCCTCGGCAGCCTTTGCAGCGGCGCCGCCCGAATACCCGAGCGCCTTGACCTCGTCCGAAACGATCATCGCGCCGTTCTCGTAGCCGCGCAGCATCGTCGGCGGCACCTGCGTGTCACCGACAAGCACGCTCGAAGCGGCACCAGCAGTCACATAGAACATCTGGACAATGCCCGAGCGCGGCTTGAACTCCACGTCCGAACAATATCCCACGACATCGCCCGATTCCGTGCGCACGTCCATACCAACCCAGATGATGCAATCGTCCAGGTTAATGTCGAGGCGCTTGGCCGCGGCGGCATCGTAGGTGTCCTTGGCGTCATCCACCGCGATAGCGCCCTCATAGACGCCGATGGCATCGAGCGCCACAAAACGGTCGGGGCGCTCGATCATGCCCGCAATATCGGACTGGCGAACCATAAAGCCCACCACGCGCGTTCCGCCCGGAGTAAAGACCGGAAAGTGTATCTTTCCGAGCTTTTTAGGGCTACGTGGCGTGCCGTCCTTTTTAGTGCGCTTGTCCTCGGTGGGCTTGCGATAGATCTTGGCGCCGACAAAATCCCCGGCGCGCATTATGCCTCGGTCGAGGGCTCCGCAGCCTCGGTGTCGGCCTCGGCGGCGTTCTCGACCACGACGTCGGCAGCGGGCGTCACGTTGCCGCCCGAAATGGCGTCGTTGAGCTGCTCGCGCAGCTGATCCATACGCTCGCGGGCCAGGTCGACCTTGGCGCGCAGGTCATCGGTCTTGGCATCGACCATCGGGCCGAAGTCGTTGACCGCGGCGCGGGCCTCCTCGGCACCGTGCTCGTAGGTATCGCGCATGTTATCCCAAGCGTCGTTGGCGATATCGGCAGCCATGGCGCGGGTCTCGGCACCCGAGCGCGGGGCCAGAGCAACGCCGATGATAGCGCCGGCGGCGGCACCAAAGAGTGCACCGGAGACAAAGCTAAAAGTCTTACCCATGATCATTCCTCTCCTGCGGGCACATCGGCGCCCACCGTTTGAATGCTGTCCATTATACCCGCAGCGCAACACTTGCCGCCCCGCTCATCTGCATACGGTAAAAGCGCAGGTACATGATGGTGCTGAGCGAGCGAACCTACTCCTGCGGCAGGGCCGGCATGGCCGTCGTGGCCGCCGGATCCTCGCCGGCACCGTCTACGAGCGGCAGCGCGCTTTCGTGCACCGAGCCAGCCGGAGCCGTTGCCGCGCCGCCGAAGACGGCCGCGGAGGCCTCGTGGTTCTCGACAACCGCGCCCTCGGTATCAATCGCTACCTGGGGCTCGTCGTCAAAGTTGGGAACGCCCTGGGGCTCAGCTGCCGGCTCGGCAGCCGCATCGACAACGGGATCGACATCGGCGTCGGCAGGAGCATCGCCCTCGGCCGCATCCTCGGCCGCGTCCTCGCCATTCGCGGCGGCGACGGCCTCGTGCGGATCCTTGCCCTCGGCCTCGGCACGCATGCCCAGCACCAGGTTGCGCAGGCCCGCGACCGTACCGTCCACGTCGGGGGCGGGCTGGTCGGCATGCAGGTAGGCCCAATCCATCATGAAGGTGGCAGACGACAGCGCGCCGATGGCCAGCGCATCGTCGGGACACGAAAGCTCAATCTCAAAGACGCGCTCGTCATGCTCGCTCACGCGGGTGCGGCCGCACGAGATGTTGCCGGCAAGGCCGGTCTCGTTCATGAGCTCGACCGACACGTGCTCCAGCAGGTGGCAGAGCTCAGTCTGACCCATGCAATCCTGGAACTCGCGGCCGGAATCGCCCAGGCACAGATGCTTGGCAATCGCCGGCACCAGATAGTACACACGCGCCGTGGCCTCGATATCCTCCGAGGTCATGAGCGGCATGCCGGGGTTCACCAGCACATGCGCGCAGATCTTATCCTCGCTGACGGTGACCTTAAGGATGTTGAACAGGCCTGCCATAACTCTCCCCTACTCGCCCTTGTCCTACTCGTCGCCATCGTGCGGATCCGCAGAACCCGCACCCGACGACGCCGGCCTATCTGCCGAGGACTCGGAATCCTTCTTATCGGTTTCGGCCGGAGCGATCACGCGAATGAGCGAGATGCGCTGGCCACGCATCGACTGCACCTTAAACTTGTACCCCGCGACCTCAAACACCTCTCCGATGTCGGGCACCGAGTCGCAAAGCTCCAAAATCCAGCCGGCGATGGTCTCATAATCATCGCTTTCCTCGAGCGGCCATCCAAGCTCAATCGCATCATCGCACGAAAAACGCCCATCGACGAGCCACTCGCGGCGCGAGAGGCGCGTGAGGTACTTGTTATCGGGGTCGAACTCGTCCTCAATCTCGCCGACGATCTCCTCGACGATGTCCTCGATGGTGATGATGCCGGCCGTGCCGCCGTACTCGTCCACGACCACCACGATCTGGTCGTGCGAGGTCTGCATCTCGGACAGCAGCGGCAGAATGTCCTTGGTGTCGGGCACAAAGGTGGCGTCGCGCAAAAAGTCGGCGATGGGCTGGTCACCCTTGCCGTCGAGCGCGGGCTGAATCAGGTCCTTGATGTGTGCGATGCCCGCCACGTTGTCGGGATCCTCGTGGTAGACGGGGATACGGCTGAAGCCGGTCTGGCGCATGGTGGATAGCACGTCGGCGACCGTCTCGTCATCCTCGCACATGGTGGTGTCCACGCGCGGCACCATGACCTCGCGGGCAACGGTGTCGCCCAGGTCGAAGATCTCGTGGATCATGCGCTTTTCCTCGTCGAGCAGGTCGTCCTGCTCCGAGACCATGTACTTGATCTCTTCCTCCGAGACGTTCTGGCGGTCATCGGCGCTCTTGATGCGCAGGATGCGGGCCAGGCCGTCGGAGCAAGCGCCGGTCAGCCACACGAGCGGGCGGGCGATCTTCTGGAACACGGAAAGCGGCCCCACGACCTGCTTGGACACGCCCTCGGCGTTGGCCAGGCCAATGCGCTTGGGCACGAGCTCGCCAATCACGATGGACACGAAGGCGACGGCGACGGTAATGATGACCGGTGCCAGCCCGCGCGCGATGGCGGAGAGCGGCGCGATGCCGAAGCTCATGAGCCACGTGGCGAGCGGGTCGGACAGGCTCGTCGAGGCGACGGCAGACGAGGCGAAGCCCACGAGCGTGATGGCGACCTGAATGGTGGCCAGCAGCTGGTCGGAGTCGGCGGCCAGCTTAATGGCGCGCTCGGCACGCTTGTCGCCCTCCTCGGCCTCGTGCTCCAGCACGGCGCGCTTGGCCGTGGTGAGGGCCATCTCGGACATAGAGAAGTAGCCGTTGATGAGGGTCAAAACGAGGGTGGTGATAAGGGAGATGGTTATGTCCATCGGGAGTTTCTCGAACCTCCAAGATTCGGGACGTTGGCAGGAGACGTAGTTGGCGGGTAAGACGGTTGCGCCCGACGGCCACCTGGGCGGATCCGCGGGCAGGCTCGGTCGTTAGATTACGAAGAGGATCACCGCCATGAACTGGAAGATGCTGCCGGCGAGCACCCACAGGTGAAACACGCTGTGCAGGTAGCGCACGTTTTTGGCGATGTAGAACGGCACGCCCACGGTGTAGCACACGCCGCCGACAGCGAGCAGGGCAAGTGCCACGGGGTTGAGCAGCGACACGAGCTCGGGCAGCTTAAAGACGACGAGCCAGCCCATCAGCAGATAGACCAGGCCGCTTACCCAATGCGGCTGGCGCTCGCGCAAAAAACACTCGAGGGCGATCCCGACGATGGCGATGGCCCATACGGCAAAGAACAGCGCGGCACCGCCGTCGTCTGCCAACGTGATAAGGCAAAACGGCGTATAGCTGCCCGCAATGAGCAGGTAGATGCAGCTGTGGTCGATGATGCGGAATACGCGCTTGGCGCGCTCGGGCTGAATCGCGTGATAGAGCGTGGAGGCCAGGTATTCGAGGATGATGCTGACGCCGTAGACGATCGCCGCGGCCATATGTGCCGGGCCGCCACCGCGCAGGGCAGCGAATACGATCAGAAGTACGAGGCCCGCGATGCCCAGCAGGCAGCCGACACCATGGGTGACGGAGTTCATGATCTCCTCGCCCACCGTGTACTGCGGAACGGCCGCGGCCTTAGGTCGCGGCTTGGAACTGTCGCTCGAATCGGACATGCCGGTTACATCCTCCAACATAAATAGTTCTCAACACTATATCAAAGCGTCTGGGTACGTGCGAAATTTGCACCTTACGTGACCCTTTGTTTACCCATTCTTTGCTTGTTGACGCATCAACGGCGAACATCCATAATGCGCTTGCATTAAATGTTGATGTATTAACATCTTATAGGAGAGCGATTTATGGCTGAAAATAAACGTCCTCATCGGAGCCTTAAGATAGCCTGCATCGCCGTGGCGGTGCTCGTTGTCGCACTACTCGGATTTGCCGGCAACTTTTTGTTCGACTTCGCGCTGAACCCTCGCGCTCCATACACCATGAAGATGATGCAGGACAGCAAGAACGCCGAAAAGGGCGAGCAGATGGATGCCGAGGAGACCGAAGCGCGGGCTTGGTTTAAGCAGAGCCGCGAGAGCAGCAGTCTTACCGCAGATGACGGGACTGAACTAGCTGCCTGGTATTTCGCGGCATCGGAGAACACGCACGATTATGCCGTCTGCCTGCACGGATATACGAACGAGCCCATCGGCATGGCACGATACGTCAAGCGCTTCCACGACCGCGGCATGAACGTGCTCGCGCCCGCCGCCCGCGCCCACGAGCGTTCCGGCGGCGACTACATCGGCATGGGCTGGCCCGAGCGACTCGATGTCGTCGCGTGGATCGGGCGGATTGTTGCGGCAGACCCCAAGGCGCGCATCCTGGTCTTTGGTGAGTCGATGGGCGCGGCAACCGCTATGAACGTGGCGGGGGAATCTCTACCGGCAAACGTGAAGTGCATTATCGAGGACTGCGGCTATACGAGTGTTTGGGACGAGTTTTCTCTGCAGCTCAAGGATGTATTTGGCTTACCCAGTTTTCCGCTGCTCGACGTGGCCAATCTGGTGTGCAACGTGCGCGCGGGCTACGATTTTCATAAGGCCAGCAGCGTGGAGCAGCTCAAACACGCAAAGGTCCCCATGCTATTTATCCATGGCGACCAGGACACCTTTGTGCCGTACAGCATGCTCGACCAAAACTACGAGGCGTGTGTCAGCAAGGTCAAGCAAAAGCTCACCGTCCACGGCGCCACCCACGCCAAGAGCGCGCAGGTCGACCCCGAGCTCTACTGGAACACGGTCAACGACTTCCTCGACGCTAACTTTTAGGCAAATAGCGGCGTCTGGAGATTTATCTAACCCCCTCTTTTCGGAAGTATGCGGCAAAATCTGGAACTGCCGACCAGACTGCAGTTTTACCAACAATTTATCAGGGGTTTTGTTGCCAAAAAACGCCGTGTGCTCGGCGGTTTCGAAATTTGCCGCATACTTCCGAAAAACCGCCTGCAAGCACCGTGCTCGCAGGCGGTTTATGTTTGAGTTACGCAACAAAAGCGCGCGATTTGTCCAATAGCCAGGCGCTACTTGACCTCGATGAGCTCGTACTCGCTCGTGCCCAGGCCGATCTTCTCGGCGTGCGCGATGCAGGAGCGCCAGTCGGTGTCGGGATGCGTGATGCAGAAGGGATCCTTGGCCTGCTCGCCCTCCAGATGCTCGTGGTTGTGCTCCATCTTGGCGGCGCTCTCGGTGAGCTCGGTGTTAGGAAGCGGCTCGGATGCCATGACGGCGTCGGCGCAGGCTTGGTCGATGGCAACCGGATCGAAGCTCGCGAACATGCCGATGTCGTTGACGATGGGCGTGTCGTTCTCGGCGTGGCAGTCGCAGTTGGGGCTGATGTCCATGGCCAGCGAGATGTGGAAGCTCGGGCGACCGTCGACGATGGCCTTGGTGTACTCGGCGATCTTGCAGTTGAGCACGTCGGCCGCGGCATCGTAATCGGGCTTGATGGCGTCCTGGTTGCACACGCCGATGCAGCGGCCGCAGCCCAGGCAGCGGTCGTGGTCGATGGCGGCCACGTGCACCGTGCGGGTGCTGCCGTTGGCAAGCTCGCGCTCGCGGGTGTCGTCAAACGAGATGGCATTGTGCGCGCAGATCTTTTCGCAGGCACGGCAGCCCACGCAATGCTCGGTCACAACGCTCGGCTTGCCGGCGGCGTGCTGCTCCATCTTGCCGGCGCGGCTGCCGCCACCCATGCCCAGGTTCTTCATGGCGCCGCCAAAGCCGGCCTGTTCATGACCCTTAAAGTGGGTGAGGCTGATCACGACATCGGCGTCCATGAGCGCCTGGCCGATCTTGGCCTCGTGCACGTACTCGCCGCCCTCGACCGGGACGAGCTCCTCGTCGGTACCCTTGAGGCCGTCGGCAATGATGACCTGGCAGCCCGTGGCGTACGGGGTAAAGCCGTTCTGGTAGGCGGTGTCGATGTGCTCGAGTGCGTTTTTGCGGCTACCGACGTAAAGCGTGTTGCAGTCGGTGAGGAAGGGCTTGCCGCCCAGCTCCTTCACGACGTCCGCGACGGCACGGGCGTAGTTGGGGCGCAGAAAGCTCAGATTGCCCAGCTCACCGAAGTGAATCTTGATAGCGACGAACTTGTTCTCAAAGTCGATCTGCTCAATGCCGGCGCGGCGAACGAGGCGCTTGAGCTTATCGAGCTGGCTCTCGCGGCCGTGTGTGCGCAGGTTGGTGAAGTACACCTTGGCGGGTGCGACGGGTGCAGTTGCGGTCATAGATCTATCCCCTCGGTCTATATGGCGTTACAGACATAAGAGGATGGTACCCATTGGAGTAGGGTCGAAGTCAAGCACGGAAGCGGGAGCACCTAGTCGTTGGGGACGCTCTTAAACGACTAGTCGTTAGGGACACTCTTTCACTACCCGGCAGCTGGGGACGTTCCTTTCCTGCCGGCAAATGGGGGCAGTCCTTACCACCCCGGCCGGCAACCCGGCGAGTCGGCAAAGACTGTCCCCCGACGACTGGTCGTTTAAGTCTGTCCCCAATGACCACTTTTGGTCGTTTAAGCCTGTCCCCAATGGCTACCCAATGACTACTCGTGGGTTTATTCCTGCACTTTGAGAGCCTCGGCCAGGGGGACGCGCTTGATGGAGCGCGTGTGCAGCAGCGCCACGACCAGGTAGGTCGCAAAGCCGATGCCGACACACGCCGCCATGGACCAAGCGGGCACGTAGATCTCGATATTGCCGTTGTAGGCGAGCAGCATCGAACGGAAGATGGCCGTAAGCGAGCCGATGATCACGGGCAGGCTCAGCACGAGCGACGCCGCCACGCACAGCGTGATCGAGCGGATGTACAGGTGCGAGATCTCGCCGTCGCGATAGCCAAAGACCTTCATGTAGCTGATCGAGCGGGCGCTATGGTCGATGACGGCCTTGGTCAGCAGATACATAAACAGCAGGAAGATGAACACCGCGAGCCCGACCATCATGCCGATCATGTCGCTCATCATGCCGATAAACTGGTCACCCACGGCGCGCATGTCGTCGGGCGTAGTGTCGCCGGCAAAGTAGCGTGCGTCAAGGTCGAGCTTCTCGTCGCTCACGTAGCCGTTAAAGTAGGCAGCGTCGTTGCCGAACAGCTCGTTAAAGTCGTCGATGCTCATGTAGATATTCATGTCCGACTTGGAGCCCCAGATGCAGTCCTTGCCCTCGTACTCAAGGGAATAGTCCTTGCCCTCGTACTTGTCGTGGAGCGTGACCTTCTGCCCCTCGCTCCAGCCAAACTTGTCGAGCAGGCCGCCGCCAAAGACGACACGTCCGTCGCCCACATCCAGCCCTTTCCAGTAGCGCGAATCGGACGAGACGCCGTAGACGGAGATCGTCTCCTGCCCATTTCCATCGCCGCGGTCGTATTGCAGCTGGTAGACGGCGTATTTCTCGGCCTGTGCAATCTTATCCGCACCGTTGTCGGTCGTGTTGACGGGGTGAATGTCGTCGTTGTCGGTATCGATCTTCGAGGCCTTATCGATCAGATTGATGGTCTCGTCACGGTCGCAACCAAGAGCATCGGCAAGATCGTCGAGGCGCGCGTAGAGGGCATCCTTCTTATCCTGAACCGTTGCGAGCGCATCCTGCGCTGTAGTCAGGCTCTCGGCAGACGGAGCGCTGGTCGCAGCATCGGCCGCCGCCTGCGCGGCATCGACCGCGTCGTCAAGCTCGTCGTCGGCATCTTGGGCGGCAGTGAGGAGCGCGCCGTCCACCGACTGCAGACGCTCGAGCGCCGACCACTGCCCGCGTTCCTCGGCGGTGCCTTCAAGCTCCAACGGCGCCTTGAGCGTGTACTGGTGCTCGGCGACAAGACTTGTCTCCAGGTTGTCCGCGTAGTGGGTCATCGTGGGTAGGATCGCCAGGCCAAAGAGCAGCAGCAGTGACGCAAACGCGATACCCACGAAGAGCGTGGCGAAGTTGCCCAGATTGCGCAGGAAGATGCGTAGGCGGAAGCGAGAGACGAAACCCATGCGCTCCGGCAGCTGAAAACCGCGCTTGGTACCCGACTTGCCGCCCGCCTCGTGACGAAGAAACTGCAGCGGGGTCTTTCCCATCTTACGGAGCAGGCCCACCAGCGTAATGAGGATGAGCGCGAAGGCAGGAACCACGGCGCACTTCACAAAGATCTCCCAGCTCCAGTACACCTGGAAGGGTGGCAGGCTGTACGAGCCGTAATAGAGACTGCGCATGGGCTCGGTAAAGAACACGACGCCGAGCGCGGTGCCCAGCAGCGCCGCGAGCACGCCCACGATGGCGGGAAGCGCAAGGTAGTGCAGCACGATCTCGCGACGGCGATAGCCGCTGGCGAGCAGCGTGCCGATGATGGCGCTCTCCTCCTCGATAGTGGCGTCGGTGAGCACCACAAAGACAAACGCCATGATCACGATGATGATGTCGAGCAGCGTCGTCCACATCATGGAGTCGCCGTCCACATCGTCGCGCGCATAGCCGATACCCTGGTTGGAATCGGCATCGGTCAGGTCGTCCACGCGCGCATCGGCATCCACCAGCGCCTCGATCATATCCTGCTCGGCATCGATACGGTCCGCGGTGGAGAGGTCGCGGTCGTTAAAGGTAAAGGAGTAGGTGTAGGCGGGCGCACCGCCGGCGTCCTCGAGCGTGGCAAAGCCGGCGTCGGTCACTTCGGCCACGCCATAGGTGATAGTGTTGACCGTAAAGTCGGAGTTGTTGAGGAACAGCGCCTGGCTATCGGGCTGCGTCATGATGCCGCAGATGGTGTAGGTGCGGCCCTCGAGTGCAACCTTATCGCCCACGGCAAGATCGTTGTTGGTGGCAAAGACGCGGTCGATGGCCACCTCGTCGTCCGCGCGGGGCTCCTTGCCTTCGCAGTAGGACGCGATATCGACCTTGGTGCGGTGCGCGTAGGTGCGCAGCGTGCGCTTGGTGCCGTCGTCGCCGGACGCCTTTTTGATAATGGCGTCGATGGAGAAGTTCTTGTAGAGCGTGACGCCGCCGACGTCCTCTGCCGCATCCTCGGCGGCTTTGAGCTGGTCGTCGGTCGCCTCGAAGGAGGTGGTCACGCGGCCGTCCTCGATGGTGTACTCGTCGCGCATGTCGTCGATAAGGCAGCCGATAGAATGTGCTGCGAGCAAAAAGCCTGACGTAAGGGCGATGCTTCCGCACATAAGCAAAAAGATGCCCAGGTACTTGCCGATATTGCGGCGCAGCTCGCGGGGGAGTCGTTTTGCGAGAGGTGACATGGCGCCGCCTACCAATCGAGCTCGGCGGCCGCGACGGGCGACTCGTTGAGCTCGTCCTCGACGATGCGACCGTCGCGCAGGCGCAGCACGCGGTTGGCCATGTGGGCGATGGCGGCGTTGTGGGTGACGATGATGATGGTGCAGCCGTAGGTGCGGTTGACGTCCTCCATGAGCTGCAGGATTTCCTTGGATGTCTTGAAGTCGAGCGCGCCCGTGGGCTCGTCGCACAGCAGCAGGCCCGGGTTTTTGACGAGCGCGCGGCCGATGGCGCAACGCTGCTGCTGGCCGCCCGAGACCTGGCGCGGGAACTTGTTGCGGTGCTCGTAGAGGCCCAGCGAGCGCAGCAGGTCATCGACATTGAGCGGGTTTTTGGACAGGTGCGCCGTGACCTCGATGTTTTCCTTAATGGTAAGGTCGGGCACCAAGTTGTAGAACTGGAAAACAAAGCCCAGCTCGCGGCGGCGATACTCGCCCAGGTCGGCGGGCTTGAGCGTCGTCAGGTCGCAGCCGTCCACCATAATGGAACCGCCGTCGGCATCCTCCAGGCCGCCGATCAGGTTGAGGAACGTCGATTTGCCCGAACCCGAGGGCCCCAGCATGACGCAAATCTCGCCGCGGTTGATAGACGTGTCGATGCCGTCGAGCACCGTCAGGCGCGCATCGCCGTCGCCGTAGTGTTTCTTGAGGTCCTTAACCTGGACGTAGGCCTGTTTCGTCGCCATACCATCCCCCATTGTTAGCCTTCCGCTACTTTTCTAGGGCTATAGTAAACCCAGGCGAACTATTTTTGCTCGACATATGGCATTTATTTCAAACTAGTCACCCGGCAGTTAGGGACGTTCCTTTCCTGCCGGCAGTTGGGGACAGTCCTTGCCAACCCTACTGGCAAAACGGCCGATCGGCAAAGACTGTCCCCAATGACTAGTCGTTTAAGTCTGTCCCCAATGACTACTCTTGGTCGTTTAAGTCTGTCCCCAATGAGTACCCGATGGCTAGGCTCGGGCTTTGTTGTGCGTGAGGGCTAGGCCTACGGCAGCGATGGCGGCGGCGAAGAGCACGGTGACGCCCAGGTCGCAGGCGATGTCACCCAGCACGGCAGACGTCAGGTCCGCGGCGAGCGCCTTGCCGATCGCGTCGTTCACCCAATATGTCGGCACAAAGTGCGCTGCCGTCTGCACGGCCGAGCCCATGAGCGACAGTGGCATCCAGGCGCCGCCCAAAAACGTCATGAGCATGCCAAGCAGGTTGCCCACGCCGTTGAGCAGCTCCTCGCGCGCACCCAGGCTCGACAGCGCAAAGCCAACAGCCAGGGGCGTACACGCCAGGGCAAATGTCGCTGCCAGCGCCAGACACACACGGCCCACGCCGACCTCGGCAACCGCGCCGGCAAAGCCCACAACGCCCATCATGCTCGACACAAACCAGATGCAGACGGTGAGCGCCGCGGCAGCGGCAAACACAGAGAGCGAGCGCTGACGCTCGGAGACCGGGCCGGCATCCATGCGGCGCACGCGCTCGGGCTCGTTCATGCCCGAGAACACCAGGCCCACTGACACGATGACCGACGAGATAATCGCGTACGCGCCAAAGTTGAAATACGACTCGAGCGTGGCGGCGGCAGTCGAATCGACCTTGACCTGCTCGATCTGGACCTCGGCGCGCTTGGCGGCGGCATGCTCGGCAGCCTTGGCGACGTCGCCGTCGGAGGCAGCGGGCTCAAGTGCCGCCGCAGCGCCCGCGAGCGAGATCCAGCGCGAGGCCTCGGCAGACGAAAGCGCCGCGGCCATGGTGCCGGAGCCGTAGGTCACATCGAGCTTGGGCAGGGCCTCCCCCGCACGGGCGGCCGCGATCAGGTCGCCCTCAAACCCGTCCGGGATAAAGAACACGCAGTCGGCGCTGCCCTTGGCACTGTTGCTCTTGGAGAGCGCGTCCGCAAGATCGTACGTGTCGTCGCCGACGCCCGTGACCAGGTCAAAGCGCGACCCCAAGTGCTTGGTGAGCGCCCGCGAAAGGTCGCTGCCGTCGCGATCGACCACGATCACGTTGGTGTCGTAGGGCTTGTATTCGGTAAGCTGCGACGAGTTCCAGCTCACCGACGCCGCAATGAACACGCCCATGAGCGAGATGAACACCGTATAGATGAGCAGGTAGAACGGGTGCGCCAGCGCCATGCGAAGCGCAGTCTTAAAGGTGCTCATAGCGACTCCTTCCAAACACCAGCGTGGCGGCAACGACAAACACCAGGGCCATCAGGACGAGCGCGCCCGCGCGCACGGCAAAGGGGCCCAGGTCCTCAAAGAAATACAGACGGTTGAACATGTCGCAGATGAGCTTAACGGGATTGAGCCAGCACTCGGCCGGGCAGGCGCGGGCGACGTCGTCGGCGAGTGCCATCGCCGGCTCGCCGTAAAGGCCGGCGAACAGGGCACACGTGGTGGCGAAGCCCGTGAGGATGCCCGACTTGGACGCCTTGCCGCCCTTAACGGGCAGCGTGCCCACAAAGAGCCCCAGGCCCGTCGCCGCAAGCGCGGA
>CAKUHM010000011.1 GCA_934655835.1 uncultured Collinsella sp.
GACGGCGGGATCGGGATTCGCCCCGGCAAATGACATGAGCCAGTTTCTGATGGGGTTGGAGGAGCTCAGCATTGCCATGGTGCCACAGCCAAGCAGGGCAAACAGGCCGACGGAAAGGCGCAGCGCCTCCATGTGTCCAAATCGGAAGAATATCGGCTGCGCCAAAAACACCATCATGAGGGAGATGAGCATCGATGCCGCCGAGGCGGTTGCGATTTCAAAGACCGTCTGGCTTGTCGAAGGGATGCCCATGTGATCAAAGAACGGAAGGGCGAGGATGTTCAGAAGCGTAGCCGCGCAGGCCATGACGGCCGAGAAGGCAATAATGCACAGGTAGCGTGCGCAGATGATGTCCTTGCGCGAAAACGGCAGCGTTGCCCGATAGCGCTCCCAACCGTTTTGGTTATCGTAGCCAGCCAGCGAGTTCATGATAATGATGGGTGACATGGCGCTGACCGCGCAGGTGCCGGCGCTCATGCCGGAATCGCCGTCTGTCGCGTTGGCAAGGGTCAGCACGACGAAGATGAACAGGCCGACGCCGGCGATGCTCGGGAGAAACGAGCGTGCGATGGCGGTTTCGGACTTAAAAGCGCGTTTCATTTGGAGGCTCCTTTCAGCGTAAGGCGCAGATAGTCATCGATGGAAATCCGGTCGCAGGGAATCTCGGGAAAGGCCTCGAGCGCTTCGCGGCGATTGGGGACCAGCACGTCAACGCTGTAGGCATGACGGGTGGCGCGGGCGCCTTCGACGCAAGCCATTAGCTCGACAGCTTGCGCCTGGGTGCAGTGGGCAATGCCGGCGCGGTCGGTAATGTCCTCGCGCGGCATATCGAACACGATCGAGCCGTTATCGATGCAGACAACACGGTCGGCGGCACGTTCAAGATCGGATGTAATGTGGCTCGAGAACAATATGCTGCGCTGTCCGTCGGCGACAAAGGCGAGCAGCTCATCGAGCAGCTCCTCACGCGCCATGGGGTCGAGGCCTGCCGTGGCTTCGTCCAGGATGAGCAGCTCGGCCTTGTGGCTGAGCGCACACGCGAGCTGCAGCTTCATGCCCATGCCGCGGGAGAGGTCTTTGACCTTTGCCTTGGGGTCGAGGCCAAATCGATCGTTGAGGCCGGTGAACGTGTCATGGTTCCAGGTGGGGTACGCTGAGCCTACGAGCGCCTCGACCTCGGCCACCTTGAGCGTGGTGGGGAAGGGGCACGTGTCCAGCACGAGTCCGATGCGAGAGCGCGTGCGACGTTGCTGTTCATCGGGCGCATTGGCATCGCAGCGCTGTCCAAACAGATATACCTCGCCAGAATCGAGCTTTATGAGCCCGAGTGCGGCGCGGATGGTCGTCGTCTTGCCGGCGCCGTTTGCGCCCACAAAGCCAACGATCTGGCCGGGCTCCACGGCAAACGTGACATCGCGCAGTGAAAAGCGGTCGCTTACGCGGCGTGAGGCACCTTTGAGTTCTAGCAAGTTTTGCATGGTATAGCCTTTCTTGCAGATGGCTACTGCATGGTTTCGGGGGCAACAAGGTCGAGCATTTCGTGCAGCTTCTCGCGCGTGACGCCCAGGGCTTCTGCCTGTGTCGCTGCCTGCGCAAGCAGCTCTTCGACATGGCAGAGCTGGTTTTCGCGCAAGAGCTCTTGGTTGCCCTCGGCGACAAAGCAGCCTTTGCCTTGCACGGTGCAGATAAACCCAAGTTGCTCCAGGTCGGCGTAGGCGCGCTTGGTGGTGATGACGCTCACACCCAGGTCGCTGGCAAGCGCACGGATGCTGGGGAGTTTGGCTCCCGCAGCGAGTGTCCCCGAGAGTATCTGAGCTTTGACCTGCGAGGATATCTGCTCGTAGATGGGCTTGTCGCTCGAATTGGATAGGATGATGTCCACAGCGGCTCCTTAGCTGATGGGCTACACGTGTATATAACCGGTAAGCACAGTATATATACACTATGCACAGTTACGCAAGAGGAAAATCGGGATTGCCGGCGACCGTTTGTCTCGATCTGTAACACTAAGACCCGATTTGGGCGGCTAGATGTTACAGATTGAGATTTTGGCGGCAGACCCATTCGTTTGTCTCAATCTGTAACAGGTAGAGGCTCAAAACCCGTCTAGATGTTACAGATCAAGACAAACTGCTGCGGAGTGCCGCCGCCGATTGGCAACCAAGACCTCGACTGATGTATTTGTCCTGATAGGCGCCCTGCCACAGCATTTCGCGGCTACAATAATGCGGTTACAACGACGTAATGCACTCAATGCAAGAAAGGATCCGCATGGCAAGCCTGTCGGATGAAATCTCGTCGCGCCGCACATTCGCGATCATCAGCCACCCGGACGCCGGTAAGACCACCCTTACCGAGAAGCTGCTGCTCTACACCGGCAGCATTCAGACCGCCGGCTCGGTCAAGGGCAAGAGCTCGGCCAAGCACGCCGTCTCGGACTGGATGGATATCGAGAAGGAGCGCGGCATTTCCGTTACCTCCTCGGTGCTGCAGTTCACCTACAACGGCGCCTGCGTCAACATCCTCGATACCCCCGGCCACCAGGACTTCTCGGAGGATACCTACCGTACCCTTATGGCCGCCGACGCCGCAGTCATGGTCATCGACGGCGCTAAGGGCGTCGAGGCCCAGACCAAAAAGCTCTTTAAGGTCTGTACGCTGCGCCACATTCCCATCTTCACCTTTGTGAACAAGCTCGACCACGAGGCTCGCGATCCGTTTGAGCTCATGGAAGAGATCGAGAACGTTCTGGGTATCAATACGTATCCCATGAACTGGCCCATCGGCAGCGGCCGTAACTTCCGCGGCGTGTTCGACCGCCAGACCCGTCGCGTCATCGCCTTTGAGGGTGACGGCCACGCCAACGCCACCAAAAAGGTTGCCGAGGTCGAGGCCGAGCTGGGTGATCCTTCCATGGATGAGCTCATCGGCGAGGAGAACCACAAGAACCTAATGGACGACATCGAGCTGCTCGATGGCGCCGGCGACGAGCTCGATCTGGATGCCGTGGCCTGCGGCAAGCTGAGCCCGGCGTTCTTTGGCTCGGCGCTCACCAACTTTGGCGTGGAGCCCTTCCTCAAGGAGTTCCTGCGTCTGGCCCCGACGCCGCGCGCCTATACCGATACGCTCACCAGTGAGCCGGTCGATCCCTGCCGCGATGACTTTAGCGGCTTTGTGTTTAAGATCCAGGCCAACATGGACAAGAACCACCGTGACCGCATCGCTTTTGTGCGCATTTGCTCGGGCAAGTTCGAGCGCGGCATGGACGCCTTCCACGTGCAGGGCAACCGCAAGCTTAAGCTTGCCACGGGCACGTCGATGATGGCCGATGACCGCGCCATCGTGGACGAGGCATACGCGGGCGATATCGTGGGCCTGTTCGATCCGGGTATCTTTAGCATCGGTGACACCGTGTGCTCTGGCAAGCGCCATGTGCAGTATCCGCAGATCCCGACGTTTGCCCCCGAGATGTTCGCCCGCATTACGCAGGTCGATACGCTCAAGCGCAAGCAGTTTGTGAAGGGCATGGAGGAGCTTGCCCAGGAGGGCGCCATCCAGATCTTCCGCGAGCTGGGTGCCGGTATGGAGAGCGTCATCGTGGGCGTGGTCGGCGTGCTGCAGTTTGAGGTGCTCGAGCGCCGCCTCAAGGCCGAATATCGTGTTGAGGTTCGTCGCCAGCCGCTGCCCTATACGGACATTCGCTGGATTCAGAACGACCCCGATACCATTGACATTCCGGCTCTTTCGCTCACGCGCGACACCCTGCGCGTCGAGGACATGCGCGGCGGTAAGCTGCTGCTGTTCACGAGCCCGTGGAACGTGGATTGGGCAACTGACCACAACTCCGACCTTATCCTGTCGGAGTTTGGCAACGTGGCCTTTTAGCGCATCGGCGCGGTGGCCCTGCGGGGCTGCCGCGCCGTTTACTTGCCTGATGCCGTATAAGCGGCTATCATACCCACCGTCGTTTCAAGACCGGGGCGTCCGAGCAGTTCGGGTCCGATATCCTGCTCGTTAAACCTAAAACCAAAGGAGTACATAATGATCAAGAAGGTCATGGAGGACTACAAGGTCCTGTTGCGGAGCATTCCCGCGGCAACGGTTTCGCTGTTTTTCGTGAGCGTCATCATGATGAACCTGCTGGCCAACAAAGAGCTTATCAGCCTGCCGTATCTGGCACTCGATTGCGGCTTTGTGGTGAGCTGGGTTTCGTTTTTGTGCCAGGACATGATCTGCAAGCGCTTTGGCGCCAAGGCATCCATCAAAATCTCTATCCTCGCGCTGCTGGTCAACCTGGCCGTGAGCCTGTGCTTTTGGGCATGCTCGCTCACGCCCGGCATGTGGGGCGCCTACTACGACACGGGCATGATCGAGGTCAACAGCGCCCTTAACGCCACCATCGGCGGCACCTGGTACGTGGTGCTGGGCTCTTCGCTGGCAATGCTCGTTTCTGCCGTGGTTAACTCCACGCTCAACCAGTCGCTCGGCCGCATGCTCAAAAAGAATAACTTTGCGAGCTTCGCCTTCCGCTCCTATGTGTCCACGGGTGTTGGCCAGTTTATCGACAACTTGGTCTTTGCCATTGTGGTAAGCCACACGTTCTTTGGTTGGACCTGGGTGCAAGTCCTTATGTGCTCGCTGACCGGCGCTGTTGCCGAGCTGCTGTGCGAGGTCTTCCTGAGCCCCGTGGGCTACAAGGTCGTGCGTGGCTGGGAGCGCGAGAATGTGGGCTCCGAGTACCTCGAGCGCCACGCGACCGCCTAAGGAGCAAGTATGCGGGTTTTGATCACGGGCGCCTCGGGCGGTATCGGAACCGCGTGTGTGCAGCGCTTTTTGGACGAGGGTCACGAGGTCGTGGGCTTTGATCTGCTGCCGGCGGCGATTGAACACGAGCGCTACCGCCATCTGATTGTTGATGTCCGCAAGCCGGACGCGTTTCCGGACGACCTTGAGCCCCAGGTGATCGTGAACGTTGCCGGTACGCAGGATTCGGCCGATGACATCGCCGCCAACCTGTGCGGCACCATCAACGTGACCGAGCGTTACGCCTTTGTGGGGGAGGGGCTTGCCGCCAAGCCGGCGCCGGCTATCAAATCCGTAGTCAATGTGGGGTCGGCGAGCGGGCATACGGGATCGGAGTTTCCCGCCTATGCTGCCAGCAAGGGTGGCGTTATCGCCTACACCAAGAACCTTGCAAACCGCCTGGCGCCGCAGGCCATCGCCAACAGTGTGGACCCGGGCGGCGTTATCACGCCGCTCAACCGTTGCGTGATGGAAGACGAACGCCTGTGGAACCAGATTATGGAGCTCACGCCGCTTAAACGCTGGGCCACCGCCCAAGAGATCGCCGAGTGGATCTACTTTGTGGGCGTGACCAACCGTTTTATGACCGGGCAGAGCCTGCTGATCGATGGCGGCGAGGCCGGCCGCACACAATTTATTTGGCCCGAATAGGAAACGCGCCCGATGGAAAGCCGTCGGGCGCGTTTTTGATGTATCGATTTTTAGCCGAGGCAAGTCCAGTTGACGGGGATCGAGCCGCGCTGTTCGAGTAACCGATTGGCTGCCGAGAAGGGACGCGACCCCATAAAAGCGGGGAGTTCTGCCGTGGCACGGTTGGCCGAAAGCGGCGAAGGGTGCGTAGAGGCCAGGCAGAACTTGCCGGTTGCCTTGTCCGCGCCGGTCGCGGCGAGCTTGCCTTCGACCATCTGCTGGGCAAAGCGACCCCATGCCAAAAAGACTACCGGCTGGGGCAGCTGGCAGCAGCGCTCGATGACGTAGTCGGTCAGCGTGCTCCAGCCCAGCTTGGCGTGCGAATTGGCGGCATACTCGCGCACGGTGAGCGTGGTGTTGAGAAGCAGGACGCCCTGTTGTGCCCATGGGGTTAGGTCTCCCGTGGCGGGAATGGGGCAGCCTAGATCGGCATTGAGCTCCTTGTAAATGTTGCGCAGGCTCGGCGGCAACTTGGTTTGCGACGCGGGGACCGAGAACGACAGCCCCATTGCCTGGTTGGGTCCGTGATAGGGGTCTTGACCCAAGATGATAACCTTGACCTGGTTGGCCGGCGTATAGGCGAGGGCATTGAGGATGTCGTCTTGTGCCGGGTAGATGGTTTGCTCGGCACGTAAAAGGGCGATGCGCTCGAGCAGCTGGTTCGTTGTGTCACGTACCGGCTGCGGCGCATCGCCCAACCAAGTTGCTATGTTGCGGTTGCGAGTTGCGGTGTCCATGGGGCTCCTTTACGGCAGATGCTCTGTTGGCATCTATTGTAAAGGCGCACCGGTTGCCTTTATGCCGCGGCTGCATGAAGAGTGGGGTCTACGAGACGCGCTCGGGCGCTCCTGCCATGTGAGCGTGTCCTTGCGAGCGAAGGCGCGGGAGCTCGACGGTTGCCACCATCACGCCGGTGAGGATGAGGGCGGCGCCAAAGAAGGCGATGGGGCTCAGGACCTCGCCGACCAGGAAGAACGAGAAGACGGCGGAGCAGACCGGCTCGAGCGAGAAAGCGAAGCCGGTGGTCTCGGCAGGTACGTGGGGCTGCACGAGCGTTTGGGTGATAAAGCCGTAGGCAGAGCAGATGAGTGCGAGCGCGACGACCACGACGATCTCGTTGGGCGTGCTGGGAAGCGTGAAGCCGCCAAAGGTGCACGCGGCGATGCCCGAGAACAGGCCGCCAAAGCCCAACTGCCAAACGCCCAGGCCCAGGGGGTCGACTTCTTCGACAAAACGCTTGGCGACGATGATATGGCCGGCATAGACAAAGGCGGAGAGCAGCATGATGAGCGCGCCGGGGTTGAGGCTGGTAAAGTCGGCACCCGAGAGCAGCAGCATGCCACAGGTGACGATGGCGGTACCGACGAGCACCTTGCGCTCGGGGGCACGACGCAGCAGGGCGGCGTTGGCAAACGGCACGATCACGACCGTCAGGCTCTGCAAAAAGCCGGCGGTGGAGGCGGAGGTAAGGCTGGAGCCCAAGCACATGCAGGTGAGCTCGGTTGCCATGATGGCGCCGATGATGGCGGCGCGAACCATGAGGTCGCGGTTGATGCGCAGCGCGTGCTTGTGGAAGAGCAGCAGGCAGGCCACAAAGGCGATGATGCAGCGCAGCGCAACGATGCTCGTGGCGTTCATGCTGTCCATGCCGATCTTCATGAGGGGGTACGAAAAGCCCCATGCGACGGGAACGGAAAACGAGAGCGCGATTGCTTTTTTGCGATCCATGGGACTCCTTTTGTTACAGAACGGTTTCGCAAAAAGGATTCTGCCCCCAGATTTGGATGTAGTAAAGCGAATGTATCTTCAGTATGATTAAGCAATACTAATGTAGGTAGAAAAAGCCCTGGCAAAACGTTTTACGGCTACACCGATGTGGAGGCACGATGGCATCGCGATATCAGATTGTATGTATGGTGGTCGATTGCGGCAGCCTGAAACGCGCGGCCGACGAGCTAGGCTATACGCAAAGTGCGGTGAGCCAGGCCGTCAAGGCGCTCGAGCGCGAGCTGGGTACCACGCTTATCGAGCGCGGTAAGCAAGGTGTCTCGCTTACGCGCGACGGCAAGCAGTACCTGCCGTATCTGCGCCAAATCGTAACTGCCGAGGCCGAGCTTGAGGGCAAGCGTCAGGAGTTGCTGGGACTCTCCTCGACTGATATTCGAATCGCGACGTTTACTAACGTGAGCCGCACCGTATTGCCGCGCGTGATTCGCGACTTTGGGGCTCTGCATCCGGGCGTGCACTTTACCCTCAAGCAGGGCGATTACACGCGCAACGCCCAGTGGGTGCACGATGGCATGGTTGACTTTTGCTTTACGGCGCGCGGATTTACCGCCGGGCTCGAGAAGCGCGTGGTCTATCACGACGAGTTGGTGGCGCTTTTGCCGGCCGCGCATCCGCTGACGGCAAAGGAAAAGGTGACGCTTGCCGACCTGGCGTCAGAGTCGTTTGTGCTGCTGGACGAGGGCGAACAGAGCCTGGTGCTCGATGCATTCGCAGCGCACGGGCTGTCGCCGCACGTGACGAGTGAGGTTACCGACGACTACACCATCATGGCGATGGTGGAGGAGGGCCTAGGCGTGAGCATGCTGTATCGCCGTACCGTCGAGGGCATGCGGGCCGATATTCGCGTACGTCCCATCGTGCATGCTCCCTCGCGCGACGTGGTGGCAGCTTGGCGCAGCTGGGACACCATGCCTATCGCCACGAGGCGTTTTATCGACTATATGAGCTCGCATATTGTCAATTAATGACTGGCGTGACGTTGAACGCGGTGTTTAGCGGGCTGTCGCTTTGGCTTGGGCGGCGCGATAGGTGCGTGCCGGGTGGCAGAGTAGTACCGCCACGACCATAAAGAACGCCGTGGTGCCCAGGCTGATGGGGTAGACCATCATGATGTTCGCAAAGGTGCGGAAGTGCGGGAACACGCAGAATACCCAATAGAAGCGAATGCCGCAGACGCAGATCATGGTGATGAGGGCGGGCATGAGCGAGATGCCAAAGCCGCGCAGGTAGCCGGACATGTTTTCGTAGAACATGCTAAAGGCGTAGGCAGGGAAGATCGAGCACACGCGGATATAGCCGATCGAGACGATGTTGGGGTCGCTGTTGAACAGCGCCAGGATTTCGCGTCCCAAGCCTACGATGATGACGATGGTGGTGAGCGCGACGATACCGCCTTCGACCAGGCAGACCTTGAGCGTCTTGGTGCAGCGGTCGATTTGGCGGGCACCGTGGTTTTGTCCCACAAAGGTGGTGCAGGCCTGGCTAAAGCTGTTGAGCAGGTTGTAGCACACGTACTCCAGGCTCATGGCGGCGCTCGATGCCGCCATGACCTCGGTGCCCAGGCTGTTGATGGCAGACTGGATGATGATGTTGGCGACGGCGAAGACGGCGCTTTGGATGCCGGCGGGAAGGCCAATCTTGACGATGCGCTTGAGGGCGACGGGGTCGATAGCCAGGTCGCGTGGGGTGACGCGGACGACGGAGTCGGTCTTGAGCAGGTGGACAAAGAGTGTGGCGGCGCTGACGGTGTAGGCGATGGCGGTGGCGATGGCGACGCCCGCGACGCCCCAGTGGAGCACGGGGACAAAGATGAGGTCCAGGCCAATGTTGAGGACGGTGGACACGGCGAGCGCCTGCAGCGGCATGCGGGTGATGCCGACGGAGCGGAAGATGGCGGCTTCGAAGTTGTAGAGCAAGATCGAGGGCATGCTCAGCAAAAAGACACGCAGGTAGAGCGATGCGAGCGGCATGGTCTCGGCAGGGACGTTGAGCGCGGCGAGCATGGGCTCGGCGAAGACCTCGCCCAGTGCGATGACGACAAAGCCCACAAGTGCCATAAGAATCGAGGTATGGACGGCGCGTTTGACCATGTCCTGGTCGTTGCGGCCGATGGCGTTGGCGATGACCACGTTGGAGCCAAGCGACATGCCGATAAACAGGTTGAGCATAAGACTGGTAAGCGGAACATTGGAGCCGACCGCCGCCATGGCGAGGGTTCCCTGGTCGCCCGAGAAGTTACCGATGATGACCGTGGCGATGAGGTTCGACAGCTGCTCCAAGATGCTCGTGGCGGCCACGGGGAAGGCGAACAGGGGAATATTGCGCCACAGCGAGCCGGTGGTCATGTCAATGTGCTTAGATGCGGTGTCTGCCATACGCTCTCAATCTCTAATATGCTTTTCCGTGCTTATTTGCGCAGACGATGATACTCCTAATACAGCCAGCCGGCACTTAGGGACGTTCCTTTTCTGCTGGCAGTTGGGGACACTCCTTGTCTCTTCTATGACTAGGTGGGGAAGGCGTGCGACAATGGTGGGCGTTGTGTTGTTCGCGCTAAGGAGTTGCCATGTTGTTGTGTCCCGTTTGCCATGAACCGTTGGTGGACGACGAGCGCGGTGCTGCATGCGCGGGCGGACACCGATTTGACCGTGCGCGCGAGGGCTATCTCTATCTGCTGCGCTCGTCCAAGAGCGGCGACTCCATGGGCGATCCCAAGTCGCAGGCGCGCAGCCGTCGCGACTTTCTGAACCGCGGTTATTATGCGCCGTTGCGCGATGCGATGGTCGAGCTGGTGCGCGAGCGGGCGACTGGGCGCGCTGCGTCTGCGAACGGCCCCATGACGTTGCTCGACATTTGCTGTGGCGAGGGCTACTACACCAGTGCCATGGGCGCGGTGCCGGGCGCGGATGCCTACGGGTTCGACTTGGGCAAGGAGATGGTGCGCCTGGCCGCCAAGCGCGGCGATGCGACGTACTTTGTGGCCAACATGAAGGACATCCCCGTGGCGGACGGCGCCTTCGATATGGTGACTGAGCTCTTTGCTCCCTTTAACGAGCGCGAGTTTGCCCGCGTGCTGGCGCCAGAGGGCTCGCTCTATACCGTGGTGCCGGGGGCCCGTCATCTCTTTGGGCTCAAGGAGGTGCTCTACGACACGCCATATCTCAACGACGAAAAGCTGCCGAAGACTACGGAGCTTAAGTTGGTCGAAACGCAGCGGGTGTCTGCGAACATTACGCTCCAGACTCAGGCCGACATCGAGGCAGTGTTCCAGATGACGCCCTACTACTACCGCACGCGCCCTGCCGACAAAGAGCGCCTGGCAAACCTCGATACCCTTCAGACCGACATCGACTTCATCATCGCCGAGTACCGCCACTGCTAGCAATCTGCCAAAAAGGGACAGGTTTATTTTGACGGGTTTTATCTGGGCAAACGTAAAGGGCCGACCGCGGAGCTGCGCGATCGGCCCTTTTTAGTTGCTTGGCTGCAGGGAGCTGTGGGGGCAGGTGCCTACAGACGATCCTTGTTCTCGGCCTTAACGTCGTGTGCCTGCTGAATAAAGAACAGGTCGTACACCACGATGACAAAGGCGCCAAAGTTGATGGCGTCCCCGCCGAGTGCGGGAAGCGTGAGCACCGCCTGGGCAAGCGTGGCGACCGCGGCAACAATACCGAGCTTAAACGCGCCGTCAACCTGCGAAGGCTTGTTGGCACCCTTGATGCCCGCAACGCCCGCGGCGAGATCGATGAGGCCCTTGGCGATAATCACGGCCGCGGCGAGCATGGCATTCGATCCGTAGGTGGACTCGAGCTTGCCGGTCGCGATGCCGGCGATTCCGATGACGAGGCTGGCGATGCCCAGAACAAAATAAATCAGGGCAAGGATTTTGAGTGTCTTGCGAGCGGCGCTCATGACTGGTCCTTTCGATGCGGGTGCGGAGAATCTGTCGCACCCAGGTTGCGGCGTATATGGTGAAGCACATTGTAGTTCAACGGAGCGATGCATGCGTTTGAAAGCGTCTCTCGCCTGTGCAGGGCAATCTTTCAAAAAGGAAAGCCAGCTGTAAGTCAAATCGATGGCAGCTCATGCGCGGCGCTGCGATGATGAGGCCGTGATAAGAAGTGAGTCTAAGGAGGAGCCATGATGTACGGACCAGAGCAAGTGCGTGAACCGCGGTCGTTGGGAAGGCGCATGGGTGATTCTGTGATCGCTGCCGTGTGTACGGGATTGATGGCGGTGCTTTGCATTGGGATGCTGTGGACCATGTCGCGTGTGGGACAATAGCGGACGGTTGGGTGCCGACATGAACGGCGCCCACGTATTCGTTTTGCTTGCTAAGGAGTGTCCATGGGCGTCGTCGATCCCTTTTCTGTTGCTCGGACTGCTGGGCTCGAGCTCGTGCGGACGTCCGAGGGCCTTACGCTCACCGACGGCACGATGGAGTTGCGTGCCGATTTTGGCCGCATGCTTCCACGGCTCAAACAGGGCCGTTTGCAGCAAGAGCTACTGGTGAAGGCTGCGCGCGCAAAAGGCATCGAGCAACCATGGGCGATTGATGCCACGGCGGGCTTTGGCGAGGACTCGCTGCTGCTGGCAGCCGCGGGCTTTACCGTCGATCTGTATGAACAGGATTGCGTGATCGCGGCGCTTCTCAAGGATGCCTTGGATCGAGCGGCGGGCGATTCGGTGCTCGCTGCCGCCGTGGCGCGCATGCGCTTACATGCGGGCGAGGACAGCATTGCCGGCCTTCGCCATACGGCCGAGCTGATCGGGCAGGGCGAGCTCGCGACTCCCGACGTGGTGTATCTGGACCCCATGTTTCCCGAGCGCACCAAGAGCGCGGCGGTCAAAAAGAAGTTTCAACTCTTGCATCATTTGGAACAGCCGTGTGCCGATGAGGAGGCGCTGGTTAAAGCTGCGCTTGCGGCACGGCCGCGCAAGGTCGTTATCAAGCGGCCGGTGAAGGGGCCGCTACTTGCCGGCGTTAAGCCGAGCTATCAGCTGGCGGGCAAGGCCGTTCGCTACGATGTCTTGGTTCCGCCACGTCCGTAGCCCGTGCGCAATGGTCGGTATCGCGCCGATGGGGGCTATTTCCAAGGGTGCGACGTCAAATGCCAGCCGCCGCAGTACTCACATTTGTAGCAGGCCAGGCCGCGCCGTCCACGATTCTCGCAATCGGCCATAACGGCTTCGGCCTCAGCGCGCGTATCGTAGCGGTTCTTGCGCTCGCACGACTTGTAGCGCCAGGCCTCGTCGCGCTCGGCATCCAGGGCGTCGCGACGATCGCCTTCGCGCGCAAACAGGTCGCTCATATCGCCGCCGGTGGCAGCGCCCAAAAACTCGCTTTTGGCCTTTGACCAGGCGGCTCGCTTTTTGCTTCCCATCCGCTCCGCGCCCCTCTCTAAACGCTGGTATCATTGCTCAATCAAAGTGATACCAATAAACGTGAGGTCGCCGCGTGATCATCAGAAAAACCCTCGATACCGACATTCCCGCCGTCATGGCTATCTACGATGTCGCCCGCGCTTTTATGCGCGAGCATGGCAATGCCACGCAGTGGCCGGTAGGCACGCCCTCAGCCGAGCAGTTGGCCACCGATATCGCCGCCGGTGGCAGCTATGTGTGCGAGGAAGACGGTCGCGTGGTGGCGACGTTTGCCTTTTTGTCGGGGCCGGACAGTTCCTATGATGTGATCGAGGGCGGTCAGTGGCGCAGCGACGCCCCGTATGCTGTGCTGCACCGCGTGGCATCCGACGGCACCACGCATGGCGTTGCTGCCGCGATGTTTGCCTTTGCCAAGGAGCGCGTCGACCATCTGCGCATCGACACGCATCAAGACAACCTGCCCATGCAGGGCGCCATCGCCAAGGCTGGGTTCGAGCGCGCCGGTATCGTGTATGTGTCGGACGGCACGCCGCGCGTCGCCTTCGACTGGCTGCGCGAGGCGTAAGGGCAGCACCTCGTATCAACAGTTCGTGTGAACGAAAAATGGCCCCAAGCGGGGCCATTTCTGTTTGTTTGTGATGTCTTGGCGGGGAAAGGGGCGGCGTGCGTCGCCAGGGCGATGCTGGCTAGGCCTTGGGCAGCTCGCTTCCGCAGTGGCAGCACTTGGTCGCGCCCTCATTTACCTCCTCCAGGCAATAAGGGCAGACGGGCTTGGGGGCGGCCTCCTCGGCGGGGGCGCCGGCCAACTTGTCGCCGATCTCCTGCGCCTTGTTAAACGCCTTGACGATGGCAAAGACGATCGCCGCCACAATCAAAAAGTTGATGCACGCGCCGATGAACGCGCCAAAGTCGATATTGGTGCCCGGCACCACCAGCCCCGAGATCTCGGTGGCGCTGCCGCCGGCGATGACGGCGATGAGCGGGTTGATGATGTTGTCGGTGAGCGAGGTCACGATGGCAGTGAACGCGCCGCCAATGATGACGCCGACGGCCATGTCCATCACGTTGCCGCGATTGATGAATTCCTTGAATTCGTTGAGCAGTGCCTTCATGGTGGCTCCTCGTTGTTGTGGGGCTCGCATTGCCACCGCCCCAGATGAGCCCATGCAGAAAAAGGGGAGGTGCCGGCTTTCGCAAGGCGCGAACCTACGAAAATCGCCGCGCGACAACGCAGGGCGATGAGCTCGGTCGGGGGATAGGGCCCGCTTCGCCCGCCGGCTCGTAAATTGTATCATCCGGTATGGAACGAGAATGCCTATCGCGGCGTGTGATGGGTTTGAAATAAGAGGAGAGCCATGTCGAAGCAAGCGGTCATAGGAATTCTGGCGCACGTCGATGCCGGCAAGACCACGCTGGCCGAGGCCATGCTGTTTCATGCCGGCCGCATTCGAAAGCGCGGGCGCGTGGACGATGGCGACTCGCATCTTGACACGAACGAGATTGAGCGCGAGCGCGGCATCACGATCTTCTCGTCGCAGGCCGTGCTCGACCACGGCGACACCCACGTTATGCTTGTGGACGCTCCCGGCCACGTCGATTTTTCGGCCGAGGCTGAGCGTACGCTGCGTGCGCTCGACTACGCGATTCTGGTGGTGGGCGCCAACGACGGCGTGCAGGGTCATACCGAAACCCTGTGGCGACTGCTTGCTCGCTACGACATTCCGACGTTCATCTTTATCAACAAAATCGATCTTGAGAACCCTGGTCGCGATGCGCTGTTGGCGCAACTCGGCCAGCGCCTTTCCGAAGGCTGTCTAGATGCCGAGGGCTTGCTGGCAGGCGGCGCCGTGCAAGAGGATGCCGCGGCGCTGGATGAGGCGGCGCTCGATGAGTTCCTTGAGGCGGGGGAGCTTTCGGCAACCACGCTTTCGCGCATGGTGGCCGAGCGCAGGTTGTTCCCCTGCTTTGCCGGCTCGGCGCTCAAAGACCAAGGCGTGGCGGAGCTGCTCGACGGCATGTGCGCTTTGATGCGCGAGCGGACATGGCCCTATGAGTTCGCCGCACGCGTCTATCGCGTGAGTCGTGGAGACCGCGGCGAGCGCCTTGCCTGGGTCAAGGTGACGGGCGGTGCGCTGCGTGCAAAACAGGTGATTGAGGGACGCTCCGGTGTCGAGACTTTGGAGCAGAAGATCGACCAGGTGCGCATCTATAACGGTGAGAAATACGAGCTTGCCCAGGAAGTTGCCGCCGGTGGTATCTGCGCCGTGACGGGCCTCGCGCACGTTCGTCCAGGTGATGCCCTGGGCGCAGAGCCCATGGGCGAGCAGCCGATCATCGCGCCGGTTCTCACCTATACGGTTCTGCCGGGCGAGCACGATGTCCATACGGTGTTCCGGGCGCTGACCGAGCTTGCCGACGAGGATCCCATGCTCGGCGTAAGCTGGAACACGCATCTTGAGCAGATCCATCTGCAGCTGATGGGCGCCGTGCAGCTCGAGGTTGTGCAGCGGGTGCTGGTCGATCGTTTTGGCCTTGCGGTTGAGTTTGAGCCCGGCGGCATCCTCTACAAGGAAACCATCTCGCAGACGGTCGAGGGCGTGGGTCACTTTGAGCCGCTGCGTCACTATGCCGAGGTACACCTGCGTCTGGAGCCGTTGCCAGCGGGCTCGGGCGTGCAATTTGGCACCGTGACCTCGACCGACGAGCTCGACCTCAACTGGCAACGCCTGGCGCTCACCAATGCCATGGAGCGTGACCACCTGGGCGTGCTGACCGGTTCGCCCATCACCGATATGCGCATTACGCTCACGGGCGGCCGTGCACATGCCAAGCACACCGAGGGCGGCGACTTCCGCCAGGCAACGTATCGCGCGATTCGCCAGGGGCTCATGCAAGCACACGAGGCGGGTGCCGCGGTGCTGCTGGAGCCGTGGTATCGCTTTGAGCTCGAGGTGCCAGGGGAGTGCGTGGGTCGTGCGCTGTCGGATGCCACGCGTATGGGTGCCGAGTACGAGCCGCCGGCGATGTCGGGCGATCGTGTCAAGCTCGTAGGCCGCGTGCCGGCATCCGAGGTGCAGGACTATGCCCTGGAGGTGGCTGTCTACACGAGCGGCCGCGGGCATCTGTACCTGGAGTTCGCCGGCTATGCGCCCTGCCATGATGCCGAGCGCGTGATCGAGACGGCCGCCTATGAGCCCGAAGCCGATCTGCCCAACACGCCCGACTCGGTCTTCTGCTCTCACGGCGCCGGCTACACCGTCAAGTGGTACGACGTCCCCGCCGCCGCGCATGTGCGCATCGATCCTGCCACCTTCCGCCCTTGGCGAGCAGTCGATGCGGAGTTTTTCGGACGCATGTGACAAAGGGATAGTCCCTTTGTCACATTCAGTTGGTATAACTCGGTATAAGTTGGTATAACTGTAGAGAGCGTTTGCCAATCCGAGGAGGCCGACATGAATCCAAATCCCTTTAAGCCGACGGCCGGCAAG
>CAKUHM010000012.1 GCA_934655835.1 uncultured Collinsella sp.
GCAGGCGCCCAGGCACTTGCCAGCCGCATTGTGGAGCGCTGGCCAAACTCCAAGACTATCATCATGCCCTGTAACGGGCTAGATTCATACTATGCCGAAATGCATGGGCTCATTATCGGCTACGGCATGGGCGTGGCTTCGGGCCAATAAAGTACAACTAAGCAAAAATACGTGCGGGACAAAGTGACAGATGACCCTTTGTCCCGCACGTTATATACGTTGGCTAGCTATTAAACCCATTAAACTTAAGATAGCTCATCAGGTACGCCTTCGAAACGAAGGATGAAACTGCACTGCGCACAAGCAGCGACTCCCGCGTTACCTGATGCGCCGTATCGGGAACCGGCATCTGCTCGACGGAAAACGCCGAACGAATCGATGCCTCGAGCTGATCGACCACATAGTCGAAGGCCGTCGGGGCATCGTAGCTCAAACGCTGAATGTTAAAGAGCGCCTGCACCGCAGCAATAGGTAGCACCTGCTTAAAGATGCAGATAGCGATCAGGCGGGCAATCTGCTCGCGGCCATATTGCTTTTTGACCGGGGCAGGCACCAGGCCGACCTTCACGTAGTTATTGATCATCGATGGCGTAATGACAGGCTGCTCAACGCAAATAGACAGTGGCTCCATCCACAGCGCAACATACTCAATGACCTGGTCGCGGTAGAGCGTCACATTGGGCAACTGGTTATAGCGCGGCAGACTCAACGTATTAAGTTTGCGCACGATATCGGACTGAATAAATGCATCGGGCAGCACAGTGGGCTGAATATCCTCGGGCTTAATGCTGACCGACGAATCGGACATCGGAATAACGTGTTTAACGTGGTTCATAAAGGTCCTCCATTCATTGTCTATATTGTATTCTAGATTATCTAGTTTTGCATACCACATAGCCGGCAAGAAAATTGGCGGGACAGCGCACTGATGCATCGTCCCGCCATTTAGATAATTGATAGCAACCTTACATAAGATATATTATCGTACTTATCCACGGAGAAACGCGTATGCGCTCGTTGCTGCTATGGCTCCGTCCGAAACGGCGGTCACAACCTGGCGTAAACGCTTGGAGCGGATATCGCCAGCGGCAAATAGACCAGGTGTACGGGTGGCCATCGAATCGTCGGTGACAATGCCGCCGTCGGGAGCCAGGTCGACTAGATGCTCAACAAGCTCGGTATGTGGTTGCGTCCCCGTAAAGACAAATATGCCAAATGAGCCAGGTTCAAAGGACTCAGTGTGCATTTCACCAGTTGAATTGTCCTTGAATGTGATTGTCGTGGGCATCGCTTCACCAGAAAGCTCAACAATACTAGTTTGGTACCTAACTGAAATATTGTCCTTAGCAAGAACCTTATTCACAACGCCCTCGGGTGCACGGAACTGATCGCGACGCAGCACGATGGTCACGTTGCTGGCAATGTCGGACAGGAACAGCGCCTCCTCGCATGCCGAATTGCCGCCTCCGATCACAAAGACCTGCTTGCCACGGAAGAACATGCCGTCACACGTCGCGCAATACGAAACGCCACGACCGCGATACGTGTCCTCGCCAACAAAACCCGCAGGACGCGGCGTGGCGCCCATGCACGCAATGACGCTCTTGGCCGCTGTGTCGCCCATATCATGATGGATGGTAAATTGAGCCGCATCGGCATCGTAATCGACGCCCGTCACCATACTCCATTCAACCTGAGCCCCCAAGCCTTCAGCATGCTGTTGGAACCGCTCACCAAGTTCGACACCGCTCAGTAGCGGAATGCCAGGATAATTCTCAATCTCGTTGCTCGTAGCGATCTGTCCGCCCGACATGCCCTGCTCAAGGACAGTCGTCGTCAGGTTGGCGCGCGCCGCATAAATGGCGGCAGCATAGCCCGCGGGGCCTCCGCCGATAATCGCAACATCGATCGTCTGATCGGTAGTCATGAAGAGTCCTCTCGCCAAAACGTTGTCGTTCTTTGCGCTCATACCCAAATTTACGTGAACGTGACACTCATGCACTACAATGATAAATCCGTGTTACAACGTCGAAGGGGAGTTATCGATGGATCAGACGCAGACGAGCGACGACGCTCCCCTGCTTACGCTCAGCACTCCCCAATCGAAGAAAACCACGCTCTTGGCTCAGCAAAAACCTCTCGTGACCATCGTGCACGCCTCGGTCGGCTCGGGCCACAAGGCCGCCGCAAATGCGATTGCGCAGGCATTCGACCTCATCCGCGGCGCCAACGGCATCCCCGAGGACGTTGAGATTGAAGTACTCGATATCCTTGATTTTGGACGTATCAAATTCGACGGCAATAAAACCGCGGCTTCTTTTACGGGAGCCACGCGCCCCATTTACGACCTGACCTGGCGATATACGCTTACGGGACATCTGCTCTGGGGTGGCGGCACAGCATGGTCGCGAATTATGTTCCCCGCCTTCAACGAATATATTCGTAGCCGCAGGCCCATAGCCGTGGTCGCAACGCACATCACAGCAGCCAATGTCGCCGTGGGCGCCCGCGTAATTACGGGTATCGATTATCCGGTCATCTGCGTGCCGACCGACTACGAAGTCGAGGGCTGGTGGCCCCACAAGGACACCGATCTATTCTGTGTTGCCAACGAATTTATGGCCGAAACGCTGCGTCCGCGCAAGGTGCCCGAGGCAAAGATTCGTATTACCGGCATTCCTATTCGCGCCGGATTCGACACGGATTACAATCGCGAGGAAGAGCTAGCCAAGTTCAACCTCCCCACCGACAAGACCGTCGTGCTGGTAATGGCCGGCGCCAGTTTGCCTCAACCGTACGTTCGCTTTCGCGCAGAAATGGACCGCACCCTCCCCTTCCTGCGCAGTTTCGAGGACATGCACTTTGTCTTTTTGCCGGGCAAAGACGTGGAGTATGCCACCCGGTTGAAGACGCTCTTCGATGCCATGAAGCTCGAGAACGTCACGGTGTTGGACTATGTCGACGACATGGCGGCCCTCATGCACGGATGCGACCTGGCAATCCTCAAATCGGGCGGACTCACGGTCACCGAGTGCCTATGCGCACATCTGCCGATGATTCTGCTGGGCAAGTCCTATGGCCAGGAAAAGGCCAACACCACCATGCTCACCGGCATGGGCGCCAGCATGCATGTCACCACCGCACGAGAGCTCATCGTGACGTTGCGTCATCTCCACGATCATCCTGAGTCGCTCAAGGCACTGCTCATCAACGGCGAAGTACTACGCCGCCCCCACGCAGCCGAAGACATAGCCATCGCAACCATGGAGCTTGCAGGCAAACCCCAAAAACGAAAACGAGCCTTCTGCCGCTTCTACTGGGGCGGCAAACCCGCGCACATCAGGTAGTTTGTTAATGTCCGCTCACCTGTGAGAGACCCCTATATATCATCCCGTGCTCAAACATTCTCGCTTCGCTGCGAAACTGCGCGCGGGACGATATATAGGGGTCTCTCACAGGTGAGCTGCGTTTACGTACTAGCAGTTAAACCAGATACCCCCCCCAAGTAGAAACTGCAAAGGTGAAAACAAAATACTGATACCAGCCAGCCGATGCGACAAGGACGTTGTTCCTTTGCCGCATCGGCTGGCTAGAAAGATAAATAATGTTTCAAGCGAGTAGCCGCCCGCCCGTCCCTCACACATATCGTTCCACGCGCAGTTTCGCAGCGAGCGAAGCGAAGCGAGAATGTTTGAGCATGGAATGATATGTGTGAGGGACGGGCGGGAGGGATACGAGCGCCCCTAGGCGACGCCGCTGGAGCCGAAGCCTCCTTTTCCTCGGTCGGTTTCGTCTAGTTCTTCTACTTCTATGAGGTTGACCGTGGGGACTTCTTGGATGACGAGTTGGGCTATGCGGTCGCCTTTGTTGATTTGGATGTTGTTGGTGGGGTCCAGATTGATGAGGATGACTTTGAGTTCGCCTCGGTAGTGGGCGTCGATGAGGCCCGGCGTGTTGACTATAGACAAGCCCTGCTTGATGGCCAAGCCGCTGCGGGGCTGGACGAAGCCGGCGTAGCCATCGGGCAGGGCGATGGCCAGCCCCGTAGAGACCAGACGGCGTTCGAAGGGCTTCAGGACGCAGTCTTCGTTGGAGCGTAGATCCAAGCCGGCATCGGTGGGATGGGCGTATTTGGGAAGCTCGACAGTGGGGTCGAGACGCTTTATGTTGACGGTAATGTTGGACATGGAATCACCTTAGCTTGTCGAGCTCTTGCAGAAACTCATCGACGTCTTTGAAATCGCGGTAGACCGAGGCAAAGCGAATGTAGGCCACTTTGTCGATCTTGGCCAAGCGCTTGAGCACCATGTCACCCAACTCATGGGACGTGACGGCCGTCAGTGTGCGAGAGCGCAGCTCAACCTCGATGTCGTCGATAATCTCATTGAGCTTCTTAGTGTCGATATCGCGCTTGATGGTGGCGCGCATCAAGCCGACGAGCAGTTTATTGCGATCGAACCGCTGCTTGGTTCCGTCTGACTTAATGACCTCGATTGGGTCTTCACATCGCTCAAACGTTGTAAAGCGGTAGCTACACGAGCAACATTCGCGACGACGCTTAATGGTGTTATTTGACTCCTGCATACGGGAATCAACGACGCGGGTATGTGCCTTGCCGCATTTGGGACAGCGCATGGTACCTCCTCTTAAACGATAACAAGGGTACCATGCGCAGCGCGATAATGATTACGAACGAGCGGGAACCTTAAGATGCGCACCGGCGGCGAGCGAACCATGCTCCAGATGATTGACGTTACGGATCATGTCGGAAGTCTCTTGCGTGGAAAGGCCTTCGATTGGATATTCCTCGGCAAGCGACCAAAGAGAATCGCCAGGCTGAACGCGAATAGTCTCGTAGGTAATGTTGGAAACGGACTCGGCATACGCAGCGTGACGAGCGTTAAAGACCGACGTAGCGAGGACAAAGAAGAGCGTAAGCGCAACGGCGACGGCGACAATCGTCGGAACCTTGAGGGCAACGCGGGCCGGCGCGGCTACAGTCTGCTGATTGCGAGCAGGCTTTACGGTCAAAGGCTGAAAGCCGGAGCGGCCGCCCTGAACAACCGTAAAAGTGTGTTCTGCAGGCGTCTCGAGCTTAAGGGCGAGGTTTCCCTGGACCATATTCGTTGCGTTCATCATGTTCTCCTCTCGCGTGTTTTGCTGAGAACAGTTTTATCAAGCCGCGCGGACAAAAATGTCTAGCGCGAGAACGAATGTTCGGTTATTATTATCTTCGAACAGTTGTTCCTGTCAAGCAAAATTCGAACATTTGTTTGGCATTGGTAGAGAGGATGCCCTGATGGCTCGCAAAATTACCAAGCGTCAGCAGCAAATTTACGACTTCATCAAGGAATATCAGCAGGAGAAGGGTTATCCGCCCAGCGTGCGCGAGATGGCTTCTGCCGTGGGCCTTTCCTCCCCCAGCACCGTGCACGCCCATCTCTCTGCCCTGGAGGCGCGCGGGCTGCTCAAACGCGATGCAACCAAACCGCGCGCCCTGGAACTCTTTAACGAGGACGGTTCCTCTGTCTCAATTTCTAAAACTGACGAGCCCACTGCACCCCGCGGAACGGTCTCGCTCCCGCTCGTTGGTCGCGTCGCGGCTGGGATTCCCATTCTGGCCGAGCAGAATATCGAGGACACCTTTACTATCCCGACCGAAATCGCCACAGATCAGGGTTCCTTTATCCTTGAGGTACATGGGAGTTCAATGATCAATGTCGGTATCTTCAATGGCGATTACATCATCGTCCGTGAACAAAAGAGTGCCATGAACGGCGAAATTGTCGTGGCTATGATTGATGGTTCAGCGACCGTCAAGACGTTCTACAAGGAGCAGGGGCGCGTGCGCTTGCAGCCCGAGAACGACACTATGGAGCCTATCTATGCGACGAACCCCGTTATTTTGGGTAAAGTTGTCGGTTTAATGCGCCGGTTCTCGTAATGCAAAAACGCATCACCATCTTTGATACCGTCCGCGGGTTTACGATGATTTCTATGGCAGGTTTTCACGCTTGCTACGATCTCGCCTACCTGTACGGCTGGGATATGCCCTGGTTTACCCAGCCAGTCTTTCAAGACATCTGGCGCGCCAGCATCAGCTGGGCATTTTTGTTTATCGCGGGTTGGATGTGCACCCTTTCGCGCAACAATATCAAACGTGCCGCCAAATACGCCTTAGCAGCACTCGTCGTCTGGTTGGCAACAACGCTTGTCTCAGTCGACGATTCGGTTAATTTTGGCATCATCTACTGCATGGCCGCATGTACCGGCATCGTGGCGTTGACCGATCCCGTCCTTAAGAAGATATCGGCGAGATGGGGAATGCCCCTATGCCTTGTGTTGTTCGCCCTCACCTGGAGCATCCCCAAAACGATCTACCCTGTCCCCTACCTGGCGTGGCTGGGATTTCCGAGCCCTGGGTTTGTCTCAGGTGACTACTACCCCATCATCCCGTTTATCTTTATGTATCTTACAGGATACTTCGCCGCGCACATAGCGCAGGGAATCGATAAGACCGTCCCAAGCTGGGCCTACGCCAACCCCCTGCCGGCGCTCGCCAGCCTTGGACGTCACGCACTCCCCTTTTATCTGCTGCATCAGCCCATCATTCTGGGCATTTTGGAGCTCGTCTACTCGGTGCGATAACGCTCGAGCCGCGGTGCAATACGAGCCGGCAACTTCGCCACAATGCGAACACCGTCCTCGAGATATTCCTCATGCAGAAGGGTTCCCTGCTCATGCACCAGCGTGATGAGAGCGCCCTCGCGATATGGAATATCAGCGGAGAGCAACACATCGGTGGCAGCTGCCTCGCGAGCAATGCGATCGACGAGATCGTCGAGCCCCTCGCCCGTTTGGGCCGAGAACAGCACGGCTTCGGGATAACGACGACGGAAACTCAATCGATCAACGCTATCGAGTAGGTCGATTTTATTGAAAACCGTAAGCGTCAAACGCTCGCCGGCGCCGATCTCATCAAGCACGCGGTCGACAGCCTCCAGCTGCCGCTCATAGTCCTCATCAGACGCATCTACGACTTTGAGAATTAGATCGGCACCCAGCACCTCGGACAGCGTCGATTTAAAGGCATCGACCAGACCATGCGGCAGCTTTTGAATAAAGCCAACGGTATCGGTAATCGTCATGCCACGTCCACCGGGCAGACGATACGAGCGCGTCGTCGGGTCGAGCGTAGCAAACAGCTTGTCCTGCGAACGTACCGTAGAGCCGGTCAGACGATTGAGCAACGTCGATTTACCGGCATTGGTATAGCCGGCCAACGCGACGCGAAACGCCGGTGACTCAATGCGGCTCTTGGATTGAACATCGCGACGCTGTTCAACCTGCTTGAGCTCACGGCGAAGCGCAGCGATCTTATTACGAATGAGGCGACGGTCGACCTCGAGCTGACTTTCGCCCTGACCAAAACGTGAGCCGATGCCGCCGCGCGTCTGCTCCTTGGCAAGATGGCTCCACATGCCACGCAGGCGAGGCAACAAGTATTGAAGCTGTGCCAGCTGTACCTGCAGGCGTCCCTCACGCGTCTGAGCATGCAGGCCAAAGATATCCAGGATCAGTGCTGTACGATCGATAATCTTTACCGGCTCGCCTACGGCTTTCTCCAAATAGGACTGCTGCGAGGGCGTCAGGTCGTCATCAAAAATAACGACATCGACATCCATGCGATGTACCAAGCCGCAAAGCTCCTCTACCTTACCGGAACCGATAAACGATTTGGGATACGGCTTTACCAAACGCTGAGACAAGCGAGCCACGCACTGGGCACCAGCTGTGTGGGCAAGACGCTCCAGCTCATCAAGCGAGCGATCGAGCGGCCATGCATTGTCGCGCCACTCAACACCAACTAAAATGGCACGCTCGGACTCGGGTGCCGTGGGAACAAGGGGGAAACGGGCCATTAGGCAGCCTCAATACGATGCAGGATATCCTCAACGACCTCATCGATCGTACATTCATCCATATCAAACCACACGATACGGTCATCGCGCTTAAACCACGAAAGCTGACGCTTGGCATAACGACGCGAACGCATCTTAATGAGTTCGCGAGCCTCATCCATGCTCATCACGCCATTGAAAGCATCGATGATCTCTTTATAGCCAATTGCCTGCATCGACGTCAGGGCATCTCCCAGCCCCTGGCCCATAAGACCGCGGACCTCATCGACAAGACCCTGCTCAAACATCAGATCGACGCGCTGGTTAATGCGCTCGTAGAGCACCTCGCGATTACGCGTCAGACCAAACCATAGGGCATGATAATGCTCGCGCGGAACACTAAACTGACTTTTTTGCTGTGCATAAGAGATGCCGTCATCATGCATCTCGAGCGCACGAATCACACGGCGCACGTTATGGGGATGAATAACAGCAGCCGATTCTGGATCGCGCTCGGCAAGCAGGGCATGCAGTTCTTCCTCGCCAATACGCTCGGCAAGCTCCTGATAGCCCGCACGGCGATCGTCCTCAAGTTCACCCGAGGGAAAGTCCATCTCATCGAGGGCTGCCTTGAGATATAGCCCCGTACCTCCGCAAAAAACCGGCAGGCAACCCGAACCAAGGAGACGTTCAACATGCGCACGAGCGTCAGCCTGATAAAGCGCAGCAGAATATGCCACACCCGGCTCTACAATGTCGACGAGACGCAGCGGCGCCGTGCACTCATCGGGTGCCATCTTTGCGGTACCGATGTCCATGCCGCGATAGATTTGCATCGCATCGCACGACAGCACTTCGGACGAAAGACGAGCTGCCAAACGGTCGGCAACATCACTCTTACCAACCGCCGTCGGACCGACAATCGCAACGGCGGAAAGACCTGCCCCGGGAGAAACCATTAGCGCGGCTCGCCCACAACGGAACCGGACAAATACCAGGTCTTGGCAACGTCAACGTCAACATCAACGATCTTGCCAACAAGCTGATCGATGCTGTAACCCTCGGGGATAGGCGCATGCACGGTCTGATTCTTGGGACTCTTGCCCAGCAGGACCGCGTCGTTCTTTTTACTCGTTCCCTCAATGAGCGCCGGAACCACAGTATGAAGCTCGCCCTGGTTATACTCGTGTGCCGTGGTCTCGATAACCTTAACCAGACGGTTGAAACGCTCGAGAATAACCTCATGCGGCGTAGGATCGTCAATCTCGGCGGCCGGGGTACCGGCACGCTTGGAGTAGATGAAGGTGTAGGCCTGCGCATAACGAACCGTCTCGGCAAGCGAAAGTGTCTGCTCAAAATCTTCTTCGGTCTCACCGGGGAAGCCAACGATAATATCGGTGGAGAGCGCAATATCGGGCATACGGTTACGAATGCGATCCACCAAGCCCAGATAGTCCTCGCGCGTATAGCGACGATTCATCTCTTTGAGGATGCGCGTCGAGCCCGACTGAACGGCCAGATGCAGCTGTGGCATGACGGCAGGCGTCTCAGCCATGGCGTCAATGGTCTCGGGCAGCAGGTCCTTGGGGTGCGAGGAGGTAAAGAAGATACGCTCTACACCCGTATCACCCACGGCACGTAGCAGGTCGGCAAAGCGCGGTTTACCAAACAGATCGCGACCATATGAGTTAACGTTTTGGCCCAGCAGCGTAATCTCACGCACGCCCTGGCGCACCAAACCGGTCACTTCGTCGACAATCTCCTCGAAGGGGCGGCTCTTTTCGCGACCGCGCACGTACGGCACGATACAATAGGTGCAGAAATTATTGCAGCCCGTCATGATGGGCACCCAGGCGTGATACTGGGTCTCGCGATGCCACGGCATGCTCATGGCGTCCGTATCCTCATGCTCATTGGTGCGGATATGACGCTTACCATCAAGGAACGCCTCGGCAATAAGCTCGGCCACATGTGCAATGGAATGCGTGCCAAAGATGACATTGACGTTATCGACGTTGGTGAGCAGGCCCTCGCCATCGCGCTGCGCGATGCAACCGCCAACGGCAACCACGCGCTTGCCCGAAGGCGAAGGCGGCAGGCTTTTGCAGGAATTGCACTGACCGTACAGGCGAGTATCGGCGGCCTCGCGGACGCAGCACGTCATGAAGACAACGATATCGGCATGTGCAGGATCGAGCGCCATGAGGCAGCCATACGAATCAAGCAGACCGCTCACGCGCTCAGAGTCGTGCTGATTCATCTGGCAGCCAAAGGTGCGGATAAAGTAGGTTTTACCGGCAAGAATATCGCGTACGGAACGCTGGTCCATGTGCATAAGTCCTAACGATGGGGAGCGAAAAAAGGCAAGCAGAAGCTATGCCACAGGCTTAACATCATCCATGACGACGTTATCCATAGCAGCTCGATTGATCTGGTGAACATAGATAGAAAGGCGGATGGCCGTGCGCGACTCCCCGTTAATGAGGATGTCGGAGAACACGGGCGCGCAGGAAATATCAAAACCAGTTGGAATCAAAAAACCGCGCGCGATAGCAACGGCCTTAATGGCCTGGTTGACGGCACCGGCGCCGACACACTGGATGTTGACGGGTACACCATCCTTGACCATACCGGCGATGGCGCCGGCAACGGACGCGGGCGATGATTTGCTTGATACCTTCAGGCAATCCATGAAGAAACTCCTGCATTTAAAAGTACGTTTTAACTGCAATAACTGTATCGTACCGAGTGGACTCGGTAAAGGCACTATTCCTCTTTGGCAAGATCGAAGGTCACGGTGATTCGATCACGCGAAACACGAATCTTTGGGTCGCCGCAAAGGTTGAGATAGTACCGGGCAGCAAGGTCATTAAAGTCGCGCTCCACAGCACGCGAAAACTGTGCCATGTCATCCTTGGCAATACGTAGCCCGCGACGATCCTTCGCGAGATCGACAGGAGCCGGCGCATGCGAGGACGAATCACGCTCGCGCAGCAGACGCGCGGTCACACCGCGAACGGGCTTAATCTGCCCTGCCAAAATGCGATGAGCCGTGCGCTCGGACATCTCAAGACCCAAACCCGAACAGATACGGATAAAGTCCTCGGCATCGGAAGCAAGGCCTAAACGATCGACAACCGGAAGCTCGCTCTCGTCATCAATGAACAGGAGACGAGACGTATCGAGCCGGCTTGACGCCTGAGCATAAAGGGTCGCGGCAATCTCAGACGGAGAACCAAAATAGACATCGCAACCACGCAACTCCTCGAGCGCAAACTCACAAGCAGCGCGAATAATATTATGCGGACCGCGAGCACAGACATAACGACCGTCCTCATCCTTGACGGCCTGGGGCCAGCTGGACTGATCGGCACGCTCACTGAGGCGGTCGGCCGCGACGCTCACCTTAAAGGCTGAACCAAGATCGACACCGGACGTGACCACACGGGCCTCATCGGTGTTCTGCTTGATCGAAAACAATGCCATGCCACGACCATGAACGCCCCAACGGTCCATCTTCATGCTCTCGAGCTTGGAGGTAACGCGGGCATCGAAGATTCGCTCTTGCATATCCTGCGGAACGCCCGAACCGTTATCCAGAAAGACAAGCGTGCGGACGCCGTCTTCCTTGGTCGTGGCGAGATAGACCTTGTCGGCGCCGGCATCGCGAGCATTACGGAGCATTTCGATGACGATATCCTCGACATGCTGAATGTCGTGCTTTGCCTGGCGCCGCTCGGCCTCCGAAACGCGGAGGCGGACATACCCCTCGCCAAGGTTCTCCTCGACGCGAAGGTTGCCCTCCCCCGACATCGACGCGATAAATGAGATGAGCTCGTTCGCGTCGCTCATGTTATTTAGCGATATCGACAGCGCGGCTCTCGCGAATCACGACGACGCGCACCTGACCGGGATACTCCATCTCTTCCTCGATCTGATGGGCGATATCGTGAGCCAGGACCGTGGACTGGGCATCGGAGATCTTGTCCGGCTGAACCATGACGTGGACCTCGCGACCAGCCTGCATGGCATAGGTACGCTCGACGCCGTCATGGGAGTTGGCGATCTCCTCGAGCTTCTCAAGACGCTTGATGTAGTTCTCGGCAGACTCGCGACGGGCACCGGGGCGAGAGGCAGAGACAGCATCGGCGGCCTGTACCAGGACATCGAGCACCGTGTTGGGGTCGACATCGGCATGGTGAGCCTCGATAGCGTGGACGATAACGGGCTTCTCGCCATAACGGCGGGCCAGCTCGGCGCCGATGACGGCATGCGGGCCCTCGACGTCATGGTCGATTGCCTTGCCCAGGTCATGCAGCAGGCCGGCGCGCTTGGCAGTCACAACGTCCAGGCCAAGCTCGGAAGCCATCACGCCGCACAGATCAGAGACCTCGAGGGAGTGCTGAAGCACGTTCTGACCAAACGAGGTACGGTAGCGCAGGGCACCAAGGGTCTTAACGATCTCGGGGTGCAGGTCGTGGATGCCGGTATCGAAGGCAGCCTGCTCGCCAGCCTCGCGCACGCGCTGCTGAACCAGGTCGGCGGCCTTGTGATACATCTCCTCGATACGGGCAGGGTGAATGCGGCCGTCGGCGATGAGGTTCTCAAGGGCGACACGGGCGGTCTCACGACGGACCGGGTCGAAGCTCGAAAGAACGACGGTCTCGGGCGTGTCGTCGATCACGAGGTTGACGCCGGAAACCTGCTCGAAGGTCCGGATGTTGCGACCCTCGCGACCGATGATACGGCCCTTGAGGTCATCAGAGGGAATGTGCACGGAGGTAACGGTGACCTCGGCAGTATGGTCGGCAGCGCAGCGCTGAATCGCCAGAGACAGAATCTCCTGGGCGGTCTTGTGGCACTCGGCGCGAACCTGCTGCTCGGACTCGCGAATGATCGTGGCGGCCTCGTGGGTGACCTCGCCGCGAACCTTATCGAGGAGCTCCTTGTGGGCGTCCTCGCGGGTAAGGTCGGCGATACGCTCGAGCTCGGAGGTCTGCTTTGCGCAGAGCTCCTCGAGCTCACGGGAGCGCTTCTCGACCTGACCAGCCTGGCTGGACAGCTGATGCTCGCGCTTGTCGAGAGCGTCGTTGCGGCGATCGAGGGATTCCTCGCGCTGCATCACGCGGTTCTCGAGCGTACGAATCTCGTTCTTACGCTGCTTGTCCTCGGCCTCAGCGGCCTGCTTGTTCTTGATGATCTCCTCTTTAGCCTCGAGTAGAGCCTCTTTTTTGAGGGTCTCGGCCTGACGCTTGGCATCACCGATCAGGGACTCGGCCTGTGCGTGTGCCGACTGGATTTTTTCGTCGGCCTCGTGAAGACTACCCTGCTTGGCGGTGCGCATGTAGGCAATGGCGGCGATGGCACCCAAAACGATGCCAACGAGCGCTGCGATGATAGGCATGCTCACTCCTTTTTATGGATTCGTTACACAACAAAGCGAACCGTCCTTACGAACGGCTCGCGACATTTGAGTAATATGGGCGCAGCTTATGCGGGTCGGATACAGATAAACATATAAACAAACTCATCACAGATGAGCACATATCACAAAGCAAATGACAGTGTTTATCGTACGTTGAACCACAACAACTGTCAAATAAATGGCCCCAGCACGGCGGCTAAAACGCGGTGAACGGCAGGGCCACAAAACGCATACGCCTAAACCGCACATTCCTCGCGTTCGGCAGTAAGACGTGCCTTAACGGCATCGGCGGCGATGTGATACGAGAAGCCCTTGCCCATCAAAAACCGAACCAGTTTTTCGAATCCGCGCGTCTCTGGAACACGCCGCTTGGCGAGCAGGGCTGACGCACGCGCCAAATCGTCTTCGACGGCAAAATAATCCTCGGGATAACCGGGAATGTCATCGAGCACGACATGACGGCGCTTGAGCTCGGTCTCGATTTTACGCTGTCCCCAACCGCGCCGCTTGCGTTCCTCGATAAAGTACGAGCAAAAGCGGTTCTCGTCTAAAAAGCGATACTCGGTGGCGCGCTCGACCGCGAAATCGATAGCGGGCTGGTGAAAGCCGTAGCGGGCCAGCTTGTCACGGACCTCACCCGTCGCGTGGTCGCGGCGCGATAACATCTCGGTCACCATGGTAAGTGCACATTTACGCTCGATGAGCTGCACCGCCTCACGAAAGTTATCCCAATCACAGGGAAGATCGGGGCGGTTTTTGACATACAGCCGCGCGACCCGCACGGGAATCCAAATGGACCGCTCAAAACCGCCCTCAAGCTCACAATCGATATGTGCGCAAGGCTTTTTGGACGCATAGCCGCTCGAGAACGAGGAGGCCGCCTTCTTATCGGGAAAGACGACCGTGGCCTCGGTCACCGTATACGACATGAGCGTAACCGCTACTCGTCGTCATCATCGAGCATGGCGGAACCATCGATGGCGTAAAGCTCGTCAAACTCCTCAGGCGCAGGCTGATCGGTCAGCTCGACCTCGGACGGAGCATCGTCATCAAACTCAAGCCCGCAGGCAAGGCGGACCTTATGCTCAATCTCGTCGGCGCAATCGGGGTGTTCGCGCAGGAACGCCTTGGCGGCCTCGCGACCGTTGCCGAGCTTGTCCTCGCCATAGGCAAACCAGGAGCCCATCTTCTTGCAGATGCCGCACTCGACAGCCATGTCCAGAATCGAGCCCTCCTTAGAGATGCCCGTACCGTACATGATGTCAAACTCAGCAGAACGGAACGGAGCTGCCACCTTGTTCTTAACGACCTTGGCGCGCACGCGGTTACCGATAACCTCATCCTTAAGCTTAATGCTGTCGATGCGGCGAATGTCGATACGCACCGAAGAGAAAAACTTAAGAGCGCGGCCGCCCGTCGTGGTCTCGGGGTTGCCGAACATGACGCCGATCTTCTCACGGAGCTGGTTGATGAAGATGCACGTCGTGTTGGACTTGGACAGCGAGCCGGCGAGCTTGCGGAGCGCCTGGCTCATCAGGCGAGCTTGCAAGCCGACCGTGGTATCGCCGATCTCTCCCTCGATCTCGACACGCGGGGTCAGCGCGGCGACGGAGTCGACGACGATGGCATCGATGGCGCCGGAACGCACGAGCATGTCAACAATCTCGAGCGCCTGCTCACCCGTATCAGGCTGGGAAATCAGTACCTCGTCGATATCCACGCCAATGCGCGCGGCATACGTGGGATCGAGCGCGTGCTCGGCATCGATAAATGCCACCACGCCACCCATTGCCTGGGCTTCGGCCAGGATCTCGAGCGAAAGCGTCGTCTTACCGGAGGACTCAGGACCGTAAATCTCGACGATGCGGCCGCGCGGCACACCGCCGATACCCAGAGCGGCATCGAGTGCCAGAGCACCCGTGGGAATGGCCTCGACCTCAAGCTCGGGGCCGCCGTCACCATACCTCATGATGGAGCCTTGACCGAACTTCTTCTCGATCTCGGCCTTGGTGGTGGCGATCATCTCATCGCGCTCTTTACCCGTCGTGCGAGCATGAACGGTACGTACGGGACCTGAATTCTTGGCCATGAATAGCCCTCCTCTTAACAACCTGCATCGATAATAAACGAACGGCTGTTCGTGGTCAACCGTTCAGATTCATCATATGCAGGTGTCCATTCCAAAACCCAACCAAACGCTGGCCAAACACCAACCAAACGCTTGACAACATCAATCTCAATAACGATCGCCTCTTACAAAACAAGGTCATGTACCAGCGCAAACGCCGTTCCCGTCAAAGGTCCCCGTCTCCACAATTAAGGGGCCCGAAGGCCCCTTAAACCACGTCTATTCCATAGAATTGAGCACGCGGACGATACGCTCCAGCGCCTCCGCGACCGCATAGGCGCGAACACACGATCGATCGCCCTCGTAGTGGCAGCGCGCGGACTCGACAACCGGCGCTCCCCCATCGGCCGCGCGATACGCCCAGCCGATATAGAAGGTTCCGGCCGGATCTTCCTCGGTACCGCCACCGGGGCCGGCATAACCCGTTGCGCTCACGGCGATATTGCTCTGATAGAGATCAAGCGAACCGACAGTCATCTCACGCGCCGTCTGGTGCGACACGGCGGTAAAACGATCCAACGTTTCTTGCTTAACACCAAGCACACGATGCTTGATCTCATCGCAGTAGGTCACAGCACCCCCACGAAGCACCGCCGAGGCTCCCGGAATATCGGCAATCGTCGAGGCAATCATGCCCGCCGTCAGCGACTCCGCCGTCGACACCGTCACCCCACGAGCACCCGCACGCTCAACAAT
>CAKUHM010000013.1 GCA_934655835.1 uncultured Collinsella sp.
GCACCCGGCACGGCCGCGAAGAGCTGCTCAAAGAACAGCGCACAGCGTGCGGCAACCATGGGCACCACAAGCGCCCAGGGTCGCAAAAGGGGCACGAGCGAGCACGGCGCCAGCACAATCGAAACAGCAAGCAACACGCTCACCACCGGGCCGATCACGGCATTTGCAATCGGGGCAATGAGCGAAAACGTTCCGAATGCGGGAACGGTGATGGAAAGCGTTACCAGCTGCGAGCAGAGCGTGACGGAAAGTATACCGGCAATGCCCGCCGGCACGCCCAACTCGCCCAAAGCGTAGGTGGCATACGGGCAAAAGCACAAGATGGCAAAGACGCTGGCACACGAAAGCTGAAAGCCCATCTCGAACAGCACCGTTGGACGGAGTAGCAAAAAAATCGACATGGTCACAAAGAGCGCCGAAACGCCGTGGCGGCGACGCCCGGCACCGTTGGCGACAAGCGTCGCGAACACCATGCAGCACGCACGAACAGCCGAGGGCGATGCACCTGTAAAGGCAGCATAGGCAACAAGCGTTACCGCCAAAAGCGCCCGCTGCAGCCCACGCGAGCAACGAGTCATTTGTAAAGCGCTCTCGATTACAAAGCCCACGATAGCCAGATGACTTCCCGAAACAGCAATGAGATGCGCCGTTCCCGTCACCGTAAACCATTCGCCCGCCGGCTGAGCGCGCAGCTCGGACGAACGTCCGCAGACAACGCCGGCAATGAGCGAGCGCGCCGGATCGGTCGCGGGAGCAATGGCGGTAAGCAGCTCATTTCGCAGCCGAAGCAACGGCCCTGGAGAGCCCCCATCGATCGACACAATCCGGACAGCCTTAACCTTGCGCAGCTCACCCCGAAGCACGCGCGAACGCCCATACGCATCATTCTCGAAGCGCGAAACGCGGCCGATGACACGCACGCGCGACCCGGCGCTCAGCTCGCGATCGCACGAAAGGCGCACGGCGCCCACGCGCCCACCGTCCGTGATCGCGTCACAGGTATAGGAATACGCATCGTCGTTGATAGACGGATCGCTCTGAACGACGAACTCAAGACTGCTCGCAGCCCGTCCATCCAGAGCGTTGGAAGCTCGGAGGGCACCTATCGCCCACCCCGCGGACACGATCGCTCCCGCCACGAGTCCGACCGCCGCGGCATACAGCCATCGCTTCCATCGCGCAAGGCGCACGCAAGACCGAGCCAATACGACGCACACCCCAGCCGCAACGGGAATGCCCCAGAGTAACGTGACGGAAGTCAGTCCTTCTCCCAGCAGCGCATCAGCCGCCACGTTAAGCACCAAGCCGCAACTCGCACACAAGCCGGCACAAAGGGCCATCGTCCACGGCAACAATGGCCGTGGAGGCATCACGTGCTCACGCTCGGTCGCACTCATACGCAGATGCAATCTTTGATTTTGGCGAGTTTCTTCTCGCCGATTCCCGACACACGCATTAGGTCGTCGACCGAGGCAAAAGCGCCGTTTTGGGTCCGCTCGTCGATAATCGACTGGGCCATAGAGGGACCGATGCCCGAAAGCGTCTGCAATTCTGCCGCGCTTGCCGTATTGATGTTCACAAGCCCCGACGAAGCCCCCGCACCAGAAACCGCGGCGGCGCCGCCATCGGCCCCACCAGCCGCCGAAGCCGCCTGCTGTTCCCCCACTGTCGGCACATAGATCTTTTGTCCATCCGTGACTTTCGAAGCACGGTTAAGCCCCGTCACATCCGCCTCTGCCGTTAGCCCTCCGGCAGCATCAATCGCCTGGGATACCCGCGCCCCATCTTGAAGCCGGTACACACCCGGGGATGCAACAGCACCGTCTATATCGACGTACACCTCCGTTTCGGCAGACGCCTTAGACGAAGATCCATCGGATACATCGTCCAAAGCATCGCCGGACCCCGGCTCCGCCGATGGACCCGAGTCCTCAACGCGCTCAAACGAAACATTGCCGGAGCGGTCACCAAAGCTCGCCATCGCCAAGCCGCTCGCCATCGCAATGACGACGAGCATCGCCACGACTACCGCCTTATGCCCGATCACCTTGCCCGCCCAGTGGTCCATTCGCTTGACCCGTTCGCGTTGTTCGCGCTGCGCCATAGCAAATACCTCCCAACACCATCGTGTCAGGAAATCGCAGCCGAACGAACCGCTCGGGCAAACCAGTTTTGACGGTCAAACCAAACACTGACCAAAACCTTGCGCAGACATGTCCATTTATTCAGGCACACGTCAGCAAATGAACACTTAGCCGCAAAATGCCCAGATAACAAAAGACCGACGATGCAGGCGCATCGTCGGTCTATGCACAAATTTACTCGTGATCTTGGTAAATCTCACGCGGAGCAAGCTCCGAATGTTTGCGTTTTAAGGTCTTAGGGGCCTTATATGTGTTGCTCTCGAAGTCGATGTACTCGGTCTGCTTGAGCAGGCGCTCGATCATCTCCTCATGATCGAACAACTCCCAGGCCTCATGCACGGCATCGAGTTTAGCGTGCGTCTCGGGACGGCGCGGCATAAACAGCGTGCAGCAGTCGGGAGCGGCCTCAGTCGAGATATCGAACGTACCGATCTCCTCGGCGCGCGCGATGATCTCCTGCTTGTCCGAACCGATGAGAGGACGGAACACGGGGATCTTCACGGCCTCGTTGACGGCCATGATGTTCTCAAGCGTTTGGGAGGCAACCTGTCCAAGCGATTCGCCCGTAACGATGGCCTTGGCACCCTCGATGTGTGCAATGCGCTCAGCAACCGAATACATAATGCGGCGATACATGATCACGCGCAGGTTGCTGGGACAGGTGACCGAAATCTCACGCTGGCAGTCGCCAAACGGCACCACGTACAGGCGGCCGATCTGGACACCCGGCTCAAGCGCACGGATGATGTCCTGCACCAAATACTCACTCGTATCGGGCGTCTGCGGACGACCGGAGAAATGTACCGGCACGCAAACCGCGCCGCGGCGCGCGAGCATCCAGGTCGCCACCGGAGAATCGATACCCGAGGACAGCAGCGTCACGACCTTGCCGGCAGAACCCACCGGCAGACCGCCCACGCCGCGCTCGGAGCGTGCGTACACGTAAACGCTACCCTGGACCACCAGTACGTGCACCATTGCATCAGGGTCGTGCATTTGAACCTTTTTATCGGGGAAGGCCTCACACAGCACCTCGCCCACCTGACGATTGATATCGATCGAGGTGAGCTCAAAGTCAGTATTGGAGCGCTTGGCGTGCACCTTAAACGAATCGAAGGAACCAAACTCGCGCAGCGCCTTCACGGCGGCGGCGCAGTACTCCTGCGGGTCGCGGTTGGTGTGATAAGCCAAAGACACACGGGCAACGCCGGGAACGGCGCGAATGACACGCGCCGCCTCGTCGGCCTGATGCTCGTTAAAGGTCACGAGGATATAACCGGAAATTCGAGACACGGCATTCACGGAAAAGGCGGCCAAGGCCGCCTTGATGTTATCCATGAGGATATGCTCAAAATGTGCGCGGTTCTTGCCCTTCAGTCCAACCTCGTGATAGTGGACCAGGCAGACGCGAGCTGCCATTTAGGCTTCAGCAACCTTGTGGCCGAGCGCCTTCTCGTAACGGGCCTCATCGTAGGAGATATCGCCGTCGACGATCTCGTCCATAGCCATCGAAATGGTATCGGCACCAGAAAGGCCGATGGTGATGTCATCGACATCCTGAACGGCAAGCACGCGGTTGTGCTGGCCGCGCAGCATGCTATTGATGTCGCAGGCGCGCTTGGAGGCAAGCGAAGCGAGCAGGAAGCGGTTGTGATCGGTCTTCTCCAGAAGATCGTCAATGCAAGGCTTTACAACGGACACGGACCTCAGATCCTTTCATGCATATCGAGAACGCGAACGAGCTCATCGGTCGCGCGGTCGAGATCGTCATTCACCACGACGTCGTCGTAGCGGTCGGCAAGGGCAAGCTCATCGGCGGCGTTTGCCATACGCAGCTCAATCGTCTCGGGCGTCTCGGTGCCGCGACCGACCAGGCGCTCGCGAAGCACCTCGAGCGAGGGCGGCTTGATAAAGATCAACACGGCCTCGGGAAAACGCTCCTTAACCTGCAGGGCACCCTGGACATCGATCTCCAAAATCAGAGACGCGCCCGAGGCGAGCTTGGACTGAACCTCGCTCACCAACGTGCCGTAGCAGTTGCCGTGGACCTCGGCCCACTCAACAAACTCACCGTTTGCCACGCGGCGGTCGAACTCCTCGCGCGTCAAGAAAAAGTAGTTGACGCCGTCGACCTCACCTTTGCGTGGTGCTCGCGTGGTAGCCGAAACCGTCAGGCCCAGGTTGGAGCGACGCTCGCGCACACGAGTGACGAGCGTGCCCTTGCCTGCGCCTGACGGTCCAGAAATCACAAAGAGCTTTGAATCCTGAGCGCTCACTTATTTGGTCAGCTGCTCGAGGAGCTGCTCGCGCTGACGGACGCCGAGGCCCTGGACGCGACGGGTAGCGGAGATACCGAGCTCCTCCATGATCTTGGCGGCCTTGGCCTTGCCATAACCGGGGAGAGACTCGATGAGGGTGGAAACCTTCATGCGGGAAGCGATGGGGTCATCGGAGTTGAGCACGGACTCGAGGGACTTCTCGCCCTTCTTGATCTGCTCGCGAAGCTCAGCGCGGGCGTGACGTGCGGCGGCAGCCTTCTCAAGAGCCTGCTTGCGCTGCTCGTCGGTAAGCTGAGGGAGTGCCATTCGTACCTCCAAATAGTTGGGTTATATCTGATTCAATATTTGGCATTTTAGCACGTAAAACGTACAAAATGCCCAATCGCGGCTCCATAGGTTAGACGATACCCGCAAAAAGTGCAATATATCGCGCTAAAAGTTGAGCCCCCGACCTGCGATTCCACACAAAGGATGGGAAAGTTTACGCAGGCACAGGGGCTAAATTGTGCTATTGAGACCCAAAAGTGGTGACTTAAGGGAATCTTTTACGCGACGTTTTCGACCAGCTCGGCGACGATGGCATCGAAAGCGGCAACCGGGTCATCGGCACCGGTGATGGGACGGCCCACCACGATGTGGCTCGCGCCACGCTCGATAGCCTGGGAAGGCGTGGCCACGCGGGACTGATCTCCCAGCGCCGCACCAACCGGACGAACACCCGGGGTCACGATGAGCGCATCGGGGCCCAGCAGCTCACGCATATCGTGGGCCTCCATCGGCGAGCACACGATACCGTCGATGCCGTTGGCCTGGGCGAGCTTCGCCAGACGCGCTGCCTCCTCGGCCACCGGCGACTCGACGCCGATCTCGCTGAGCGAATCCTGGTTCATGCTCGTGAGCACGGTGATGGCGACGAGCTTGGCACGGTCCTCGCGCGCCTCCTCGGCGCCCTCGCGGCAGGCGGCGAGCATGGCACCCGAGCCCAGGCCGTGAACCGAAAGCAGGTCGGCACCGGCAAGCGAGGCCGAACGGGCGGCACCGCGCACCTGATGCGGAATATCGTGGAACTTAAGGTCGAGGAAGACCTTGAAGCCTAAATCCTTGAACGTCTTGACGATCTCGGGGCCCTCGGCGTAATAGAGCGTCATGCCGACCTTGAGCCAGACGGCATGACCCGAAAGCTCACGGGCGAGCTCGAGCGCACGTTCACGGTCGCAGTCGAGGGCGACGATAACGCGGTCGCGGGCATCGGTCTCTAACATTCGAAAGCACCTACCAGCTCGTTGATGTCCTTTACGCCCTGGGACTCGGCCCAGGCCTCGAGCTCATGCGCGATCTTGAGCGAAGCGCACGGGTCGACGAAGTTGGCCATACCGACCGACACGCAGGTGGCGCCAGCCAGGATAAACTCGGCCGCGTCCTCACCGGTCATGACGCCGCCAACACCGTTGATGGGGATATCGACGGCCTGGGCAACCTCCCAGACCATGCGAACGGCGATGTGGTGGCACAGCGGGCCCGAAAGGCCGCCCTTGGGCTTGGCGACGCGCGACTTGCGGGTATGCACGTCAATAGCCATACCCTGGATGGAGTTGATGACCGAAAGGCCGTCGGCGCCCTCGGCCTCGAGGGCCTTGGCGATCTCGGCGACGTTGACCGGAGCCATCTTCACGAACAGCGGCTTGTCGGTCACCTTGCGGCAGGCGGCCATGACGGCAGAGGCGCCCTCGGGCGTGGAGCCCATGGCGGCACCGCCGGCGGCGATGTTGGGGCAGCTCACGTTGATCTCGTAGCCGGCAGCCCAGGGGCACAGCTCGACATACATCTCGAGCGCGCGGACAAACTCGTCAACGGAGTGGCCGGCAACCTGACAGATGACCTGGCAGCCGTCCTTGGAAAGCTGCTCGAGCCACGGACCGGACTCACGGGCGAAGGCGGCGACGCCGGGGTTCTGCAGACCCACGGAGTTGATCATGCCGCCGGGGATCTCGGCCATGCGGGGCGCAGGATTGCCGGGCCAGGGCTCGGCAGCGCAACCCTTGGTGGTGATGGCACCCAGCTGGGACACATCGAAGAAGTTCTGGAACTGCCAACCGTAGCCAAAGGTACCGGCTGCGGTGTTGATGGGGTTCTGCATCTTGACGCCGCCGAAATCGACGGCCATGTTCACGGTACCCACTAGAAGACCACCACCTTGGAAGCATCAAACACGGGGCCGCACATGCAGGCGCCCTTCATACCGTCGACCGTCTCGACGTTGCAGGTGTTGCAGGCGCCAAAGCCGCAGCTCATCATGCGCTCGAGCGACACCTCGCAATACGCGCCGGCCTCGGCGGCAGCGGCGGCGACCTTCTTCATCATGACGGCGGGACCGCAGCTGGCGACGTAGTCGTAGCCGCCCTCGCCAAGCAGCTCGGCGGCAGGATCGGTGCAGAAACCGTGCGTGCCCAGCGTGCCGTCGTCGGTGCACACGTTGACCGTGGCGCCCAGCGCGCGGAACTCATCGACGCCCACGGCCTTGGACGCGGTACCAAAGCCCAGGCACACGTCAACGTCCACGCCCTGCTCGGCAAGCATGCCAGCCAGGCACAGCACGGGCGGAACGCCGATGCCGCCGGCGACGAGCAGCGCTTTCCTAGTGCCCTCGGGAACGAGCCAGCCGCGACCGCCAGGGCCCAGCAGGTTGGAGGTGGAGCCAGGGGCCATCTGCGACAGACGACGGGTGTCGTCGCCCACGACGGCGTACCACAGCTCGACGGTGCCGGCTTGGGCGTCGGTGCGATAGAAGCTCAGGGGCACGCGAAGCAGCGAGGACGCATCGCCGGGCACGGCGATGTTCACAAACTGACCGGGCTTGAGCGCACTTGCAAGCTTGGGGGCCGAGATAACGAGCGAGAAGATGCCGTCGGCAATCTCCCGGTTCGAGACGACCTCGAAGTCGTGCATGCGTGCAGTGGAAGGTGTGGGCATAGACGCTCCAATCCCCCATGCGGTTGCATGGACCAAACGAACAGAAAGCGCGGCACCGCAAGGGCGCCGCGCACAAAAGCGATAAGGCTATGCTAGCAGATGCAGCCGTCGGCAAGCGTCTGTTTACCGCCGACAAATACATCGGTGGCACGACCGGTGAGCGTGCGACCGGCAAAACCGGAGTTCTCGGCGCGCGACTCGTAGCCGTCCTCGCCGACCGTCCAGGAGGCGTTTGCGTCGAAGACGGTCAGGTCGGCAACGGAGCCCGCCTTGACCTGAACCTGATCCAGGCCCAGAATCTCGCGCGGCTTGATGGCCATGAGCTCGACCATGCGGCCCATGCCCATCTTGCCGGTGTTGACCAGCTCGGTGAGCACGAGTGCCAGCGAGGTCTCGAGGCCGATCATGCCGAAGGGCGCGAGCTCGAACTCACGGGCCTTCTCCCACGGGGTGTGGGGGGCGTGGTCGGTGACGATAGCGTCGACGGTGCCGTCGATGACGCCCTGGCGGATAGCCTCGGCGTCCTCGTCGGTACGCAGCGGCGGGTTGACCTTGAGCGAGGTGTTGTAGGTCTCGTCCAGGTCGTTCTCGGTCAGGAACATGTGGTGCGGGGTGGCCTCGCAGGTGACCTGCACGCCGGCGGCCTTACCGGCACGCACGAGCTCCAGACCGTGGGCGGTGGAGATGTGCTGGATGTGCAGCTTGGCACCGGTCAGCTTGGCGATCTCGATGTCACGGGCGATCTGAAGCTCCTCGCCTGCCGCCGGCCAGCCCTCGAGGGCCAGACGGGTCGAGACCTTGCCCTCGTTGATCTGGCCGTGACCGACCAGGTCCTCGTCCTGGCAGTGGCTCATAAAGACCTTGCCGAACATCTTGCCGTAGTCCATGCAGCGACGGAGCATACCCGCACCCTGCACGCCGCGACCGTCGTCGGTGAAGGCGACGGCGCCATGTGCGACCATATCGCCCATCTCGGACATGGCCTCACCCTTAAGACCGCGGGTCATGGCGCCCGACGGATAGACGCGGCAGTGGCCAACCTCGGCAGCGCGGGACTTGACGAACTCCACGACGGTGCCGTTATCGGTGACGGGGTCGGTGTTGGGCATGGAGCACACGCCGGTGAAGCCGCCCTTGGCAGCAGCGCGGGTGCCGCTCTCGATGTCCTCTTTGACCTCATAGCCGGGCTCACGCAGATGGACGTGCATGTCCACCAGGCCGGGGACGAGGTACTTGCCGGAAAGGTCGCGGACCTCGGCTCCCTCGGCGGCGAGATTCTCGCCGACCTCGGCGATCTTGTCGCCGTCGATCAGGACGTCAACGACACCGTCAAGCTCGACGGACGGGTCGACGACGTGGGCATTCTTAAGAAGCAAGGCCATTATCGGCACCTCCAAGCAGCAGATACAGGATAGCCATACGCACGCAGATACCGGCGTAGACCTGCTCCAGGATGACGGAGCGTTGCGGGTGGTCGGCCATATAGGAGTCGAACTCGACGCCGCGGTTGATGGGGCCCGGGTGGCAGATGATCGCGTCGGGCTTCATGAGCTTCTCGCGGTCCTTGGTCAGGCCGAAGAGCTTGTGGTACTCGCGAATGGTCGGGAACGGAGCACCCTCGAGACGTTCCTGCTGCACGCGCAGCATGTAGACGACGTCCAGCTCGGGCAGGACGGAATCGAGGTCGCTCGTCACGTGGTCGCAGCCCAGGACCTCGGGCGCCGGCGGAAGCAGCGTGCCGGGAGCGACGGCGTAGGTCTCGCAGCCCATGATCTTAAGGGCGGGGATCAGCGAGCCGCAGACACGGGAGTGGGCGATGTCGCCGACGACGGCGACCTTCAGACCATGGAAGTCACCCTTATGCTCCCAGATGGTGTACAGGTCGAGCAGGGCCTGCGTGGGATGATTGTGCTTACCGTCGCCGGCGCAGATGACGCTCGCGGGCGAGTTCTGCGTGACGATATAGGGGGCGCCGGCGTGCTTGTCGCGCACGACGATGCAGTCGATCTTGTAGGCGTTGAGGGTCTCGACGGTATCGACGAGGCTCTCGCCCTTGACCGTGGAGGTCGAGGAGCCGCCAAAGTTGAGGCTGTCGGCCGAAAGACGCTTCTCGGCGAGCTCGAAGGAGCTGCGGGTACGCGTCGAAGGCTCGTTGAACATGTTGACGATGGTCTTACCCTTGAGCGTGGGGACCTTCTTGATGGCACGCTCGTTAACCTCGGAGAACGCCTTGGCGGTCTCGAGGATGAGCTTGATGTCCTCTTCGGAGTACTCGGTAATGTCGATCAGGTGCTTATGGTTGAACGCCACGGTACTACTCACCTCCCAGCGGCGCGGAGCCCACGTGGGTGCCCGGCGCGACGTCGTTGATCTCGACAGCGGTGCGGCCGTCGACTTCCTTCATATATAGGTGCACGTTCTCCTCGTGAGACGAGGGAACGTTCTTGCCGACAAAGTCCGGCGAGATGGGGAGCTCGCGGTGACCGCGGTCAACGAGAACAGCCAGCTCGATGCGGCTCGGACGGCCCAGGTCCATGACGGCATCGAGAGCGGCGCGGATGGTACGACCCGTGTACAGGATGTCGTCCACCAGCACGACGCGCTTACCGTCGACGCTGAAGGGAATGTTGGTAGCGTGGATCGCGGGAGCGAAATTGGTCGCATAGTCATCGCGATAGAAGCTGATGTCCAGGCTGCCGAGCGGAACGTCGACACCCTCGATCTCCTTGATCGCCTCGGCGAGCTTCTTTGCCAGAAGGTCGCCGCGCGTGACGATGCCGACCAGAGCGAGGTCTTCACAGCCCTCGTTGCGCTCGAGAATCTCGTGCGCGATGCGGGTCATCGCTCGATTGACGGCGGTCTCGTCCATGATGACCGCCTTGGGGGAAGTCGTGCCCATCGATCTCCTTCCTCACATGTCTTGACTGCTGACACAGTCAAAAAAATAGATGCCCGACCGCTCAAAGCGGACCAGACACCCACAGGAAGGGCTGCTCTTTGGCAGCTATGTAATTCCATGTGGGTATCTCGTACCCCTTTAATGGTCAAGGGATAGTGTAGCCAACCTTGAGCTTAATTGCGAGTATAAAAACCAAGCAATCGATAAACGGGGGCAGTGCCTCCATAAACCTATATATATTTGCGGGATGCGCTTGAAAACGTACACGCGAGCTGGCATAATCCCCTTCGCTGCACGCGAATCGGATCTACGTCCAGGGCCGAGGCGTCGGCACTATCGCCAAAAGAGGAATATCTCTGTGTAGATTGCGCACAGAGGGCTGCTTCTGTGCTATAGTTCAGGCTTGTTTGTTAACGCGACATGTTCGTTTGTCGCCCAAGGAGGGTCAGTTATGTCCAAAGTTTGCGAAGTTTGCGGTAAGCACCCCGTTGCCGGTCGCTCCATCAGCCACTCTCACCGCGTCACCAACCGTAAGTTCCGCCCCAACATCCAGCGCGTCTACGTCGTCGTCGATGGTCACCGTCGCAAGATGAACGTTTGCTCCACCTGCCTCAAGTCCGGCAAGGTTGCGCGCTCCTAAATAAGGTCTTACCAACAAGTACCTCGGACTCTCCGGGTCAAAGACCTCGCGTTCACATAGAACTTACCAAAGGCGTCCTCCCCTGCGGAGGGCGCCTTTTTTGCACTCATTGGGGACAGACTTACATGAGTGTTTGCAGATGTCAAAGGAATCATAGCCCAGCTGATATGCCTTGAAGCTTGACCAGCGGTACGCATCGAGCGAGTCGAGCGCGCCTTTCACAGGATTGAGATGGATATAATCGAGCAACTGCACCGCCTGCGTGTCCGACTCGACCGCGACCCGCGAATAGCGATTATCAAACAGGTGGCCCGTTCTCCCCGTTTTCCCATTGAAATACTCATGTAAGTCTGTCCCCAATGAGCGGCCATGCGAACAGGTGGTTTTAGTTAAAACGCTTCAGTTTATTGAAGCGTTTTAGTGTGCCTTTTACGGGAATCTTACCACTCACCGAATTATTTATTGCTATTATGCAAGGCGTAGGGTAAATCTCCGATCGCAAGGAGACACAAATGGTGAAAAAGTCACCGGAAAACACTACTCCCGCAATTGTGGACAACGTAGAGGCGCTTGAGGCTAAGCTCGCTCAGATGCGAGAGGCCCAGGCGCTTTTTGCTACGTACACGCAGGAGCAGGTCGACAAGATCTTCTATGAGGCCGCCATGGCCGCCAACAAGGCTCGTATCCCGTTGGCGAAGATGGCCATCGAGGAGACCGGCCGCGGCGTTCTTGAGGACAAGGTCATCAAGAACCACTACGCCGCAGAGTACATCTACAACGCTTACAAGAACACCAAGACCTGTGGTGTCCTGGAGCGCGACGAGGCTTACGGCATCACCAAGATCGCCGAGCCCATCGGCATCGTGGGCGCCGTCATCCCGACGACCAACCCCACCTCCACCGCGATCTTCAAGACGCTGATCAGCCTGAAGACCCGCAACGGCATCATCATCTCCCCGCACCCGGCAGCCGCTAAGTGCACCATCGCCGCCGCCAAGCTCGTGCTTGACGCCGCCGTCAAGGCCGGCGCCCCCGAGGGCATCATCGGCTGGGTCGATGTCCCCTCCATCGAGCTGACCAACATGGTCATGCGCGACGTCGACATCATCCTCGCCACCGGTGGCCCGGGCATGGTCAAGGCCGCTTACTCCTCGGGTAAGCCCGCCCTGGGCGTCGGCGCCGGTAACACCCCGGTCATCATCGACGACACCGCCGACGTGCTGCTCGCCGTCAACTCCATCATCCACTCCAAGACCTTCGACAACGGCATGATCTGCGCTTCCGAGCAGTCCGTGACCGTCATCGACACCATCTATGACCAGGTTAAGGCCGAGTTCCAGAAGCGCGGCTGCTACTTCGTCAAGCAGGGTGCCGAGATGGAGGCCCTGCGTGGCGCCATGTTCAAGAACGGCGCTCTCGACCACCGCATCCCCGGCATGGCTGCCGCCAAGATCGCCGAGCTCGCCGGCATCGAGGTTCCCGCCAAGACCAAGATCCTGATCGCCGAGGTCACCTCCACCGACCCCGCCAAGGAGGAGTTCTCCCACGAGAAGCTCTCCCCGGTCCTGGCCATGTACCACGCCAAGGACTTCCAGGAGGCCGTCGACAAGGCCGAGCACCTGGTGCTCGCCGGTGGCCCGGGCCACACCGCCTCTCTCTACGTGCACCCCGCCCAGGCCGAGAAGATCAGCCTGTTCGAGCACGTCATGAAGGCCTGCCGCATCGTCATCAACACCCCGTCCTCGCACGGCGGCATCGGTGACCTGTACAACTTTGGCATGAAGCCGTCTCTGACCCTGGGCTGCGGCTCCTGGGGCGGCAACTCCGTCTCCGAGAACGTTGGGGTGAAGCACTTGATCAACGTTAAGACTGTGGCCGAGCGCCGTGAGAACATGCTGTGGTTCCGCGCTCCCGAGAAGGTCTACTTCAAGAAGGGTTCCACGCCCGTCGCTCTCGACGAGCTCGGCACCGTCATGGGCAAGAAGCGCGCCTTCATCGTCACCGACCAGTTCCTCTTCAAGAATGGCAACACCCGCGCCATCGAGGCCAAGCTCGACGAGATGGGCATCGCCCACGACTGCTTCTACGACGTCGAGCCCGATCCGTCGCTGCAGTGCGCACGTCGCGGCGCCAAGCAGATGGCTCTCTTTGAGCCGGACGTCATCATCGCCGTCGGCGGTGGCTCCGCTATGGACGCCGGCAAGATCATGTGGATGATGTACGAGCACCCCGAGTGCAAGTTTGAGGACATGGCCATGGACTTCATGGACATCCGCAAGCGTATCTTCACCTTCCCCGAGATGGGCAAGAAGGCCTACTTCGTCGCCGTCCCGACCTCTTCGGGTACCGGCTCCGAGTGCACGCCGTTCGCCATCATCACCGACAAGGAGACCGGCATCAAGTGGCCGCTCGCCGACTACGCGCTGCTCCCCAACATGGCTATCGTCGACGCCGACAACTGCATGACCGCCCCGCGCGGCCTGACCGCTGCCTCCGGCATCGACGTCATGACCCACGCCATCGAGTCCTACGTCTCCATCATGGCTTCCGACTACACCAAGGGCCTCTCCGAGCGCGCTGCTAAGCTCGTCTTCGAGAACCTGCCCTCCAGCTTCACGAACGGCGCCAAGGACCCGCATGCCCGCGAGGAGATGCACAACGCCTCCTGCATGGCCGGTATGGCCTTCGCCAACGCCTTCCTGGGCCTCAACCACTCCATGGCCCACAAGCTCGGCGCTTTCCATCACCTGCCCCACGGCATCGCCAACGCTGTCATCCTGACCCGCGTCATGCGCTACAACGCCGCCGAGGCCCCCGTTAAGATGGGCACCTTCTCCCAGTATCCTTACCCCAACGCGCTGCACAACTACGCCGAGATGGCCAAGTACTGCGGCATCGAGGGCAAGGACGACAAGGAGGTCTTCGAGAACTTCATCACGAAGCTCGAGGAGCTCAAGGACTTCATCGGCGTCAAGAAGACCATCGCCGACTACGGTGTTGACGAGCAGTACTTCCTCGACACGCTCGACGAGATGACCGAGCAGGCATTCAACGACCAGTGCACCGGCGCTAACCCGCGCTACCCGCTCATGAGCGAGATCAAGGAGCTCTACCTGGACGCCTACTACGGCCGCGAGCCCCAGGACTACGCCGTCTGCTAGTTTTAGCACGGTTTTTAACGGCGGGGGTGCACGGGTGTTTCACACACCCCCGCCGTCGCTTCTATCGCATCGTTGAAAGGATGCAACCATGCTGCTACCCGATTCCAAGACCGAGCTCGTCCGCCGTGGCAACAAGGTCGTTTACGACCTGGGCGACAAGATCGTCAAGGTCTTCAACGAGACCAAGCCTGTCTCCGACGTGTTCAACGAGGCTTTGAATCTTGCCCGCATCAATGAGTGCGGCATCCGCAGCCCCAAGGCTCTCGAGGTTTCCCAGCTCGAGAACGCCAACGGCTGGGCGCTTGTGACCGAGAAGGTCCCGGGCACCACCCTTGCCGAGAAGATGACTGCCGAGCCCCAGCGCTTCGGTGAGTACCTCGAGATGTTCGTCGACCTCCAGATCGAGATCCACGGCTACACCTCCCCGCTGCTCAACCGTCAGCGCGACAAGTTCGCCCGCATGATCGACAGCCTGGATCAGCTCAATGCCACCACGCGCTACAACCTTCAGGAGCGCCTGGACGGTATGACCAAGGAGTTCAAGGTCTGCCACGGCGACTTCAACCCCTCCAACGTCATCGTTGGCGACGACGGCCAGCTCTACGTGTGCGACTGGGCACACGCCACCCAGGGCTCCCCTGCCGCCGACGTTGCAACCACCTACCTGCTCTTTGCCCTTAACAGCAAGGACCAGGCCGAGGCCTACCTGGAGCTCTACTGCGACCGCGCCGACATGCCCATGCAGGTCGTGCGTCAGTGGACGAGCATCGTCGCCGCTTCCGAGCTCGCTCGTAAGCGCAACGTGAACGATGAGTTCCTTAAGAACTGGATCGACGTCGTCGATTATCAGTAATATCTGAGCGATTTATTCGCATCGGAGGCACAAAGGAAAACCCCGCAGCTCATTTGGGCTGTGGGGTTTTCCTTTTAGAGTTTGAGTATGCCGGTGTAAAAAAGGCCCCGCATCTCCCCGATCTGGAGAAATGCGGGGCCGTCCCGTAATGCAGCTATCGGCGATGCCGTCGATTAACGACGGGCCGCCTTTACGAGCTCGGCGACCTTGGCGACGACCTCATCGATCGCCACATCCTCGCGCTCGCCCGTGGCACGGTCCTTAAGCTCGACGGTACCGTTCTTAAGGCCGCGCTTGCCCAGAACGACCTGATACGGGAAGCCCATGAGGTCGTTATCGGCAAACTTAAAGCCGGGACGCTCATCGCGATCGTCGACGACGACCTCAATACCCTCGGCGCACAGGCCCTCGACGATCTGGTCGCAGACGGTAGCGCACTCCTCCTTCTTGGGGTCGAGCGGAATCACCGCGACCTCGTAGGGAGCGACGGAAACCGGCCAGACGATACCGTGCTCGTCGTTATGCTGCTCCACGACAGCAGCAAGCGAGCGGGACACGCCCACGCCGTAGCAACCCATGATGAGCGGCTTCTCCTTGCCGTCCTCGTCCATAAAGGTTGCACCCATGGCCTCGGAGTACTTGGTGCCCAGCTGGAAGACCTGGGAGACCTCGATACCGCGGGCAGCAGAAAGCGGCTTGCCGCAGTGCGGGCAGGGATCGCCGGCGACGACGGTGACCAGGTCGGCCCACTCGTCGACGGTAAAGTCGCGCTCGGGGCAGGCGCCGGTAAAGTGATAGTCGACCTCGTTGGCACCGCAGGCCCACTGCTTGGACTCACGCAGGCTCTCGTCGCAGACCAGACGGATGCCCTCGGGCAGGTTGACCGGTCCGATAAAGCCCTTGTGCAGACCGTAGGTCTGGAGCTCCTCGTCGGTCATCATGCGGTAGCCCTTACCAAAGACATGCTCGGCCTTGCAATCGTTGAGCTCGTGATCGCCCGGGACGATTGCCACGACGGGCTTACCCTCGGCGTCGATGAGTGCCAGCGACTTGCGCGTGCCGTTCTCGGGGAAGCCGAAGAACTTGGCAACGGCCTCGATGGT
>CAKUHM010000014.1 GCA_934655835.1 uncultured Collinsella sp.
CGATATGTTCGCCTACAAGGCCATGCAGCAGGCCGGTTCCATGATCGCTTCCATGGCGGGCGTGGACACCATCACCTTTACCGCCGGCATTGGCGAGAACGATTGGTCAATCCGCAAGGCTTTCTGCGACTGCTTTGAGTGGCTGGGCGTGCGCATCGACAACAACAAGAACCGCGAGGCCGTGGGCAACGGTCCGCAGGTCATCAGCGCCGCCGGCTCTTCCGTCACGGTCATGGTCATCCCCACCGACGAGGAATACATGATCGCCCACGACGTCGAGCGCCTGACCAAGAACAACTAGTGCGTTCGCTTGCGATTGAACGAAAGGCCTCCTGAGCAGCAGCTCAGGAGGCCTTTTTGCTAGCAGGCGGAAATTCCAGTCCCAAAGTGATCATCACCAGCAGCGCCTGCACTAGCGACAACGGCACCCATCCATTCAGTTCCTCAGCCCCAGCTCGCAGCCAAGTCGCCGTCCACCCCAGATCCCCTGAATGCCACGTGACGGTAGAAGGCCGTACGGGCTAACCCCTGAAAACATTCCGCACTGATATCTTCTGAATTGAAGACGCCGATGGCGTATCCATATACCATTGGCGTCGACACCATCAGATGCGGACCGCGCGGTGACCCCACATTCCGCTGGCGCCCATGGGGCTGCCCTCGTTTTCTGACATGTCCCGCGCGGCCCGCGGCGAGCCGAGACCGCCGCATGACCTAATAGGAGCATGGAGCGATACCGCGGACCCGAACAACCGCATTCTATCGCGTCCCCGTCAGTGTGCCGTCTGCCCGGTCCAGGCGAGCACGGAAAGAACGGAGCGAGACATGCGAACCGAATCGACACCCGACGCCCGCGGGCCGGTCTTCTGCGGGGTCGACACCCACGCCGACACGCACTGGCTGTGCGTCCTGGACTGGAGGGGCCGCAAGGTCCTGTCCCGCCAGTTCCCCGCCGACGCGGCGGGCTACGAGGCTCTCGCCGGGGCCATCGCCGGGGCCGGCGAGCCCGCCTGCATCGCGATGGAGGGGACGTCGTCCTACGGGGCGGGCCTCACCAGGCACCTCGCGTCGCTGGGGATGCCCGTGCGCGAGACGCTCTCCCCGGCGAGAATGCAGAGGAGGCGCCCGGGGCAGGGCAAGTGCGACGAGGCGGACGCGGAGAGGGCCGCCCGCGCGGCGATGTCCGGCTCCAAGCTCGGGACCCCCAAGAGCCAGGACGGCTGGGTCGACGGGGTGCGCTGCATGCTCGCGGCTCGCTCCGGGGCGGTGAAGGCGCGGACCTCGGCGATCAACACCGCGAGGTCGCTGCTCACCACCGCGCCGGAGGGGCTCAGGTCGAGGTTCCGCGGCATGGGCGGGACGAGGCTGATGGAGGAGCTCCCCTCCGTGCGGTCGGAGGGCGCGCTGGGCGCCGCGCTCGGCGCGCTGGCGGACCTGTGGGCGGCGGCGCGCGACGCGGCGCTCGACATGGAGCGCGCGATCGAGGCGTCCCTGGAGGAGAACTGCCCCGCGCTGCTGGCGATGTACGGGTGCGGGCCCGTGAGCGCCGCCAAGCTCGCGGTCGCCGCCGGGGACAACCCGGGCAGGCTGCGCTCCGAGGCGTCGTTCGCGGCGATATGCGGGGCCTGCCCCATCCCCGCCTCGAGCGGCAAGACCGTGAGGCACAGGCTCAACAGGGGCGGCGACCGGCAGGCGAACAGCGCGCTGCACGAGATCGCGAGGCAGAGGGTCATGCGCGACCCCGAGACAGCCGAGTACGCCGAGAGGGCCAGGGGGCGGGGAAAGAGCGACAGGGAGGTCATGAGGTGCCTCAAGCGCTACGTGGCCAGGGAGGCGTACCGGGCGCTGATGCACCCGCACGAGGTCAGGAGGCCCGAGGACGCCTCGGCGCTCGTGGCGGCCAGGCGCGCGGCGAAAATCAGCCAGGTGAGGGCGGCATCCATACTCGGCACCAGCGAGAAGTACATCTCGATGCTGGAGAGGGGCCAAAGGGAGCTCAAGCCCATAAGGAGGGCCTACGAGGCATGGGTCGAGGCGGGGCTCCCGCTCGATTGGGACAGGCAGGCGTTCGAGGCCGAGCGAAAAATGGATTCTAAAAAAGACCTTGCCATATAGGAGCGTCAGGACGCAAGAGACCCCCGCCGCACGAAGTGCGCAGCGGGGGTCTCTTGCATGTCCGAGGACGTTCTGAAAACTAACTCCAGGGCGGGCCCGAACAAGAACAACCGACTACAGGTCGATGTGCGATTCCTTGATCGGGAACGGCTCCGCGAAGTGGCACGCGCAGCAGTGGCCCGGAGCGACTTCCTTAAACTCAGGAAGTTTCTCGGAGCAGATGCCCTGCGCGATCGGGCAGCGCGTGTGGAAACGGCAGCCGGTCGGCGGATCCAGCGGCGACGGCGGATCGCCGGCGAGGATGATGCGCTTACGAGTCTTCTGGACATCCGGATCGGGCACCGGCACAGCAGACAGCAGCGACTGCGTGTACGGGTGATGCGGCTCGCTGTAGAGCGTCTTCCAGTCCGAGACCTCGACCATCTTGCCCAGGTACATAACGGCAACGCGGTCGGAAATGTGCTGCACGACAGAGAGGTCGTGGGCGATGAAGAGGTAAGCCGTGCCGAACTTGTCCTGGAGCTCCTTAAGAAGGTTCAGAACCTGGGCCTGAATGGATACGTCAAGTGCAGAGACAGGCTCGTCGCAGATGATCAGCTTGGGCTTCAGAGCGAACGCGCGGGCAATGCCGACACGCTGACGCTGACCGCCCGAGAACTCGTGCGGATAGCGGTTGATGTGCTCGGGGTTCAGACCGACGACGTCCAGCAGCTCGCGGACGCGCTCGATGCGCTCCTCCTTGGTACCCACACCATGAATGGTCATGGGCTCGGAAACGATCTCGCCAATCGTCATACGAGGATTCAGCGAAGCATAGGGATCCTGGAAAATGAACTGCATCTCGCGGCGCATGTCCTTGATCTCATGCTTGCTCATCTCGGAAACGTCTTTGCCCTGGAAGAAAACCTTGCCGGCAGTCGGCTTGGTGAGGCGCATGATGGTGCGGCCCGTCGTGGACTTACCGCAACCGGACTCGCCAACCAGACCGAAGGTCTCACCCGGATAGATCTCAAACGAAATGTCGTTCACAGCAGAGACGACACGCTTGGAGAAGCGCTTGGCGAACATGCCGGACTCAGCGGGGAACTCCTTGGAAAGGTGCTCGACCTTCAGCAGCGGAGTACGCTCGTTGGTATCTGCCATTACGCCTCGCCTCCCTTCTTGGAAACCTTGCGCGTACGGGACGTCTCAGGAGCGTTCTTGAGGAACTCAGGGTCACCGGAGTAGTGGCACGCAGAGTAGTGACCAGACTCGGTAACGACACGCTCGGGGCGCTGCTTGCGGCACTTGTCCGTGGCATACGGGCAACGGGGCGAGAATACGCAGCCCTCGGGCAGGTTCATGAGCGAAGGCGGGTTGCCGTGAATCGGCGTAAGCGGCTTCTTCTCATCGATAGCCTGCTCCGGGATGGAGCGGATAAGACCCCAGGTGTAGGGATGACGGCTCTCGTAGAAAATCTCTTCGGCCGTGCCGAACTCAACGGGGCGACCGGCGTACATAACCATGATCTTGTCGGCCATGTCGGCGACAACACCCAGGTCGTGGGTAATCATGATGATGGCGTTACCGTTCTTCTCCTGCATCTCCTGCATGAGCTCAATGATCTGAGCCTGAATGGTAACGTCCAGAGCCGTCGTCGGCTCGTCGGCAATCAAAATGTCGGGGTCGCAGGCAAGAGCCATAGCGATCATGACGCGCTGACGCATACCACCGGAGAACTGGTGCGGGTACTCGTTGACGCGCTTCTCGGGCTCGGGAATACCCACGAGATCCAGAAGCTCGGTGGCGCGCTGAAGCGCCTCCTGCTTGGAGTAACCACGGTGCAGACGAAGGCCCTCGCCCACCTGCTTGCCGATCTTGTAGACCGGATTGAGGGAGGTCATAGGATCCTGGAAGATCATCGCGATATCGTTACCGCGAATGTGCTGCATCTCTTCCTCGGACATCTCAAGGATGGAGCGACCGCGATAGCGAACGTCGCCGCCCTCGATCTTTCCCGGAGGCATCGAGATGAGGCCCATGATGGTCATGGCGGTCACGGACTTACCGGAACCGGACTCACCGACGACACCCAGGGTCTCGCCACGATCGAGCGTGTAAGACACACCATCGACAGCGCGAACGACGCCGTCCTCGGTATGGAAATACATCTTAAGGTCATCGACCTCGAGCAGATGCTGGCCCTCGGGAACCGGCTGGTCCTTCAGGTCCACATAGTTCTTGTTCTTCTTCATCCTTATGCGTCCTTCATCTTGACGTCGAGGGCGTCGCGCAGACCGTCACCCAGCAGGGTGAAGGCGAGCACCGTCGTAAGAATTGCCAGACCGGGCATGATCATCATCCAGGGGGCGGTCATCAGATACTGCTGACCGTCCTGAATCATCGAACCCCAAGAAGGCGTAGGCGGAATAACGCCCATGCCAAGGTAGGACAGAGCGGACTCGGTCAGAATAGCGCCACCGATGTTCATGGTTGCATAGACCACGATAGAGGCAACGGAATTCGGGAAGATGTGACGCATGACGATACGGGCGTCGGATGCGCCCATAGCGCGAGCCGCATCAACGTAGTCGTTCTCCTTGACCGTCAGAATTGCCGAGCGGAAGACACGCGCAATCGAAGGCCAGCCGAGAATACCGATAGCGATAAAGACGTTCTGGAGACCACGGCCGATAACGGCGATCATGGCGACAACGAACAGCACGTACGGGAACGCCAGGAAGATATCGGCGCAACGCATGATAATCGTATCCCAGATGCCGCCATAGAAACCGGCGAGGGCGCCCATGACCAGACCGATGACCGTCGAAATGGCGGTTGCCATAATACCGACGGAAAGCGAGACGCGGGCACCGTAGATAACACGGACCAGGATGTCGCGTCCGAGGGCGTCGGTACCAAACGGATGCTCGGCACACGGAGCCAGAAGTGCCGTCTCGGCCATAGTGGTCGAGTCGGATGCCGTCGGAGAACCGAGCCAAGGCTGAGCCCAAAGGTCGGCAGTCAACGCAATAAGAACAACGATGACAATCCAGCAGACGCCGATGACGGCGAGTTTGTTCTTACGAAGACGCTTAAAAGCGTCGCCCCACAGCGTGCGGGACTTGGCGGGAGCAGATGCGGCCTTGGTGGCGGTAGCCTGCTCCTGAGACTGAGAATCAGTTTCCTGCATAAGACGTACCTCCCTTAGGCCTTATCCGACGGACCGCCAAGGCGGATGCGCGGGTCGAGGAATGCATAGCTGATGTCGACGAGCAGGTTGATAACCATAACGACGACAACGACGAGCGTAACGCCGCCCATAACGACAGGCCAGTCACGCATGCTGATAGCACGGTAGATCTCATAGCCAATGCCGGGCCAGTTAAAGACTGTCTCGGTCAGGATGGCACCCGAGAGCATAGCGCCAAAGTCGACACCAATATAGGTAACGACGGGGATGAGTGCATTCTTAAGCGCATGCTTGATGATGATCGCACGATTGGAGAGACCCTTGGCTTTTGCCGTACGGATGTAATCCTGGTTCATGACGTCGAGCAGCTGCGAGCGCATGATGCGGGCAGCATAAGCGGTCGAAACCGAAGCCAGCGTGATAGTCGGGAGCACATAGTGCATCCAGTCCTGATACTGCGAGCTGGCGCCGCCGGCACCCGAGATCGGCATGGAGAATGCGCCGCCGGTGAGGTCCTTGAGGACGACACCAAAGAACAGCTGCAACAGCATACCGAGCCAGAAGGCAGGAACGGCAACGAGGATCGACGTGGTGAGCGTTACCAGAATATCCCAGAAGGAGTAACGTTTAACCGCCGATATGATACCCGCACCGATACCCATGATTGCCTCGAGCACGATGGCACACGCGGCAAGTTTGACCGTGTACGGATACTTCTGGGCAAAGATTTCCGTAACCGGCAGCTTGCGCTGGTACGAATTACCCAGATCGCCATGAAGCAGACCGTTCATGTAATACAAGTAACGGTCCACGAGCGACGTCTGAACGGGATCGCCGTTCTCGTCAAGAATCGCGTTGCCATCCTCGTCCGTCTGGACCAGGTGGTAGCGAACGCGAAGCTGAAGCTCCACCTCGGGGGCTAGAGCCTTGTCTCCACCGATCAACTTGATCGGATCTCCCGGCACAATATTCTGGAGGGCGAACAGAATCAGCGTAACGCCCAAAAATACCGGGATGAACTGAAGCACACGTTTAACGATGTACTTACCCATACCACTCCCCTATCTAGGGATTAACCTAAATGGGATGCCGATCGCCAGACCGGCATCCCAAAATTACCACAAGCCAGTTTACCCCAGGTTAGGGAGAACTGTATGTTTCCCATGAGGTCTACGTAAATGCTTGACCCTCACGGAAGCTGCAAAACTCTTAGGCGAGCTCAGCGGTACCCAGATCGGCGTGCTTCTGCGGATCAACGTAGAGGTACTTGACGCGGTCGGAGCCAGCGATGGTGTGCGTGTAGAACATCACCGGGATAACCGGGCAGTCGGCGGCGACCATAGCGTCGGCCTCCTGCATCTTGGCGATACGCTCGTCGTCATCGACCGTGGCGCGAGCCTCGTCGACCTTGGCGTCGAACTCGGGGTTGTTGTAACCGGAGCGGTTGTCGCCACCGAGGGAGTCGGAGTGGAACAGCGGGTACAGGAAGTTGTCCATGATCGGGTAGTCGGCAATCCAACCCAGACGACCAAACTGATAGTTGAAGTTCTGATACTGCTCGAGCAGGGCAGACCACTCGGGGGTATCGGAGGTAGCGGTAACGCCCACCTTGGCGAGGTCGCCGATGATGGACTCCATGATCTCCTTGTGGCCACCGTCCTGGTTGTAGGACAGGGTCACATTGATGCCACGGTCGCCGTTAGCGCCAGCGGGAGCAACCTTGTCGAGGTACTCGTTGGCCTTATCAACGTTGTACTCGCAGAACTCCCATGCGCCCTCCTTGTAGCCGGCGATTCCCGGAGGAACGATGCCGTCGGCGGGGGTACGGGTGCCCTTGAAGATGGTCTTGCAGATGGCCTCGCGGTTGATGGCCAGGGAGATGCCCTTACGCAGGTCGGCGTTGTTGAACGGCTCGGCCGTGGTGTTGCAGGTCAGGTAGTAGGTGGAAGGCTCGGCGCCGAGCAGCATGTGCTCGCCGTCACCCATGGTGTAGCCGTCCTTAGACTCGCCACGGTCCTTCTTGGCGGCATCAATCTGAGCAACGGGAACGTCGCAGATGTCGAGGTTGCCGGCCTGGAACTCCTTGTAAGCGGTCTCAACGTCCTTAATGACCTGGAAGTGGATGGCGTCGATCTTGGCCTTGTCGCCATAGTAATCGTCGAACTTCTTGAGGTTGATCTCCTGACCATCCTCCCACTTGCCGTCCATCATGAACGGGCCGTTGCCGACCGGGGCAAGGTAGAAGCTCTTGACGTCGGACTCGGCGCACTCGGGAACCGGGGACAGAGCCGGGTGAGAAGCGACGAAGGGGAAGTCAGCGTAAGCGGTAGACAGCTTAACGACGAGAGTCTCGTCGTCGGGGCAGGTAACGCCCGTCAGCTCGTCAGCGTTGCCGGCAACCAGGTCGTCGTAGCCCTCAACCATGGAGAGGTGGTAGGAAACCTCGGAAGGACCGTACTCAGTAGCGATGGCCGACTTGGTGTTGACCAGACGCTCCCAGCCAAGCTTGAAGGACTTGGAGGTGACGTCGTCGCCGTTGTGGAACTTAGCCTTCTTGATCTTGAAGGTGAACTCGGTGGCGTCGTCGTTGGCCTCGAAGGACTCGCAAGCCAGCGGAACGATCTCGCCCTTCTCGTTGTCGTACTCGGTCAGAGCATCAAACAGCTGGTAGTTGACCTGAGTGCCCTGATCCTCCTGGACGTTGTAGGGGTCAATGCAGACCGGGTTGTTGATGTAGAAGTTCAGCGTCGAACCGGACTCAGAACCGGAAGCGTCGCCACCCTTCTTGCCGCACGCGGCAAGAAAAGCCATGGAGCTCGCAGCGAGGGTGCCGCCAACAAAGGCGCGACGACCCATAACGGGCTGGTGGAACATAGAATCAGCCATGCCATCCTCCTTAAGAGATAGGACAAAAATAGGTAGACCGGACATATGTCGAGACACCCGATCTAAACCATCAAAACGCGGCCCATTGCAATGGCTGGTTATGCACAACAGGCCAACGTTTTGCAATACAGTAGCGCATTTTATGCACAAATGGCGCCTAATTCCGGTTAACGGTCGAGAAATTCTTTAGTTGGGCGAAGTATGTGGGGATATTTTGACACTGTTACAAAACTGTAAACAAAAAGGGTCCCGCACTTGCGGGACCCTTTACAAACGTATACAAGCCGACGCTTAGTAGCCGACGATGCCCTGCGGGAAGAAGAACATGCACAGGACGACGCACACGGCGAAGACGACGGCCATGATCACCGTCAGGCGATCGAGGTTCTGCTCCATGACGCCCGTGGCAGAGCTGGAGTTATACAGCGAGCTAGCAATCATATCCGAAACGCCGGTACCCTTACCGGAATGCATCAGAACGAGAATCGTCAGCGCTACGGCAGAGACAGCCCAAACGACAAACAGAAGAATCTGGAACGGACCCATAGATAAGCTCCTTAATAGAACAATTCAAACTCTAGCACTGTACCACAATTCTTAGCCCTCCCCCGCCTGTCACCCGGGGACGGGGCAGAAATGGCAGAAATACCAAAAGGGGGTTGCCCGATATGGGCAACCCCCTTTGCAAGAAAACGTTTGAAGTTTTCTATTAGGCCTCGGCGGCGAGCACGCGGCCCGTCATCTCGGCGGAAGGCTCCAGACCAGCCATGGTAAGCATGGTCGGGGCGATATCGGAGAGACGGCCGTCCTCGATACCGGTGAGCTGAGCCTTCTCATCAACGATGATGAACGGCACGCGGTTGGTGGTGTGAGCCGTAAACGGATGCTTGGAACCGTCGGAAGCAACGTCAAACATGTGGTCGGCGTTGCCGTGGTCGGCGGTAATCAGCGCAAAGCCGCCCTTGGCGAGAATCGCCGGGACAACCTTGGACAGGGCATCGTCAACAGCCTCGACAGCCTTGACGGCAGCCTCGAAGACGCCGGTATGACCGACCATGTCACAGTTCGCGAAGTTCACGATGTAGAAATCAGCGCGATCCTCATTGATAGCGGCGACGAGCTTCTCGGTGACCTCGGGAGCGCTCATCTCGGGCTGCAGATCGTAGGTAGCAACCTTGGGGGAAGCGACGAGCACGCGCTCCTCGCCCTCCTTGGGCTCCTCGATGCCGCCATTGAGGAAGAACGTCACGTGGGCGTACTTCTCGGTCTCGGCGGTGTGCAGCTGCTTCAGGCCGTTGGCGGCGATGACGTCGGCCAGGACATTCTCGGGGAACGTCTTGGGGAAGGCGACCTCGACGTCAAACGTCGGATCGTACTCGGTCATCGTCACAAAGTGCGAGAGCTTGATCTGCTCGCGCTCAAAGCCGTCGAACTCCTTGTCCGTGAACACGCGGGTCATCTGACGGGCGCGGTCGGGACGGAAGTTGAAGAAGATGGCCGCGTCGCCCTCGTGGATGCCCTCATTGTGGGCAGCGAAGGGCTCGACGAACTCGTCGCCGCGCGGGTCCTTCTCGTAGTAGGCCTTGATACCGGCAACAGGGTCGGTATCGGCATCGGACGCATTGACCATGACGTCGTAGGCGCGCTGGATGCGCTCCCAACGGTTGTCGCGGTCCATGGCCCAATAGCGGCCCGAGACGGTGGCAACGCGGGCATCGCAACCGGTCTCCTCGGAGATCTTAGCCAGGAAGGCGCAGAACTCGCTCATGTAGCCGGCACCGGACTGCGGGTCGACGTCACGGCCGTCCATAAAGGCGTGGACGCGAACGGTCTTGACACCGCGCTCGGCAGCCATCTTGACCAGAGCCTCGACGTGGTTCATGTGAGAATGAACGCCGCCAGGGCTCATAAGGCCCATGAGGTGGAGGGTCTTGCCGTCTGCCTTGACGTCGTCCATAGCCTTGACGAAGACCTCGTTCTCGGCGATGGAGCCGTCCTTGATGGCGTTGTTGATGCGCGAAAGCTCCTGGAACACGATGCGGCCGGCACCGATGTTGAGGTGACCCACCTCGGAGTTGCCCATCTGGCCATCGGGAAGGCCCACATCCTCGCCCGAAGCGCCGAGCGTGGTGTGAGGGTACTTCTCGTACAGGCTATCAAGGAAGGGCGTCTTGGCAGCAGCGACGGCGTTCTCGCCATCGGCCGGGGCCAGGCCACAACCGTCCATGATGATCAGGAGTGCAGGAAGATGACGCTGTGCCATATGTCCTACTCGCCTGCCTTGACGACCATAGAAGCGAAGTCGGCAGCCTTGAGCGAAGCGCCGCCCACGAGGGCGCCGTCAACGTCAGGCTTGGCGACGAGCTCGGCGATGTTGCCGGGCTTGGCAGAGCCACCGTACAGAACGCGGATGCCGTCGGCGAGCTCCTCGCCGAACATCTCCTTGAGGGTCTCACGGATAGCGCCGCAGACCTCCTGAGCATCCTCGGCGGTAGCGGTCTTACCGGTGCCGATGGCCCAGATAGGCTCATAGGCGACGACGACCTGCTTGGGGCAGGTGATCTCGAGACCCTCGAGACCAGCCTTAACCTGGTTCACGACGTGCTCGACATAGGTGCCGGCCTCGCGGACCTCAAGGGACTCGCCGCAGCAGAAGACGGGAACAAGACCGGCGGCAACGAGGGCCTTGGCCTTCTTGTTCTGATCCTCGTCGGTCTCGTGGAAGTAGTCACGACGCTCGGAGTGACCGATGATGCAGTAGGTGCAGCCAGCGGACTTGAGCATGTCGCAAGAGGACTCACCGGTGTAGGCACCCTTGGCCTCCCAGTACACGTTCTGTGCACCGAGGGCAATGGGGGCAGCCTGAATGCGGTCGTGAACCGTGGTGATGTCGATGGTCGGAGGGCAGACGAGCACCTCGACGCCAGCCGGAACCTCGGGCAGAGCCTGGGCCAGCTCGTCGGCGAGCTTGGCGGCCTCAGCGACGTCGTTGTTCATCTTCCAGTTACCAGCGATAAGAAGGGTGCGATTAGGCATCGAGAAGCGCCTCCACTCCGGGCAGGGCCTTACCCTCGACGAGCTCCATGGAAGCGCCACCACCGGTGGAGATCCAGCTCATCTTGTCGGCCAGGTTGAACTTGTTGACAGCTGCGACAGAGTCGCCACCGCCGATGATCGAGGTGCAATCGGCCTCGGCAACAGCCTCGGCGATAGCCTGGGTGCCGTGAGCGAAGTTGTCGAACTCGAAGACGCCCATGGGGCCGTTCCAGAACACGGTCTTGGCGCCCTTGACGGCCTCGGCGTAGAGCTCCTCGGTCTTGGGGCCGATGTCCATGCCCTCACGATCGTCGGGGATAGCGTCGGAAGCGACAACCTCGGGGACAGCGTCCTCGCCAAAGTGATCGGCAACGCGGTTGTCGATGGGGAGCAGGATCTTGACGCCCTTCTCCTCGGCCTTCTTGAGCATCTCGCCGGCGCGCTCGACCCAGTCCTCTTCCTTGAGGGACTGACCGACGGTCAGGCCCTGAGCCAGGAAGAAGGTGTAGGCCATGCCGCCACCGATGATCAGGGTGTCAGCGGAGTCGATAAGGTGATCGAGAACGCCGATCTTGGAGGAAACCTTGGAACCGCCGACGATAGCGACGAAGGGGCGCTCGGGCTCGGCGAAGATACCGGTCAGCGTGTCGACCTCCTTCTCGAGCAGGAAGCCGGCGACGGCAGGCAGGTAAGCGGCGGGGCCCACGACGGAACCCTGGGCGCGGTGAGCAGTGCCGAAGGCATCGAGAACGAAGACGTCACCATAGGAAGCGAGGGTCTTGGCGATCTCGGGATCGTTCTTCTTCTCACGCTTGTCGAAACGGACGTTCTCGAGAACCAGGACCTTGCCCGGCTCGACGGCGGCAACAGCCTCAGCAGCCTTCTCGCCGTAGGTGTCGGCGACAAAGGCAACATCGAGACCAGAGAGCTCAGCGAGCTTCTTGGCGACAGGCTCAAGGGAGAGCTCAGGCTGGAAGCCGGTGCCCTCGGGACGGCCGAGGTGGCTCATGAGGATGACGCGAGCGTTGTGCTCAACGAGGTAGTTGATGGTGGGCAGGGCAGCCTTGATGCGGGTGGTGTCGCCAACGACGCCATCCTTGATAGGCACGTTGAAGTCAACGCGGACGAGAACGCGCTTGCCGTCGACATCGATGTCGCGGACGGTCTTCTTGGTAAAGGCCATGTTTGCTTCTACCTTTCGTACGTGTCTGCCTCCCATTACGGCAGACGATTTCCTATAAAAAGGGCGCGACCCTAGGGTGTAAGCCCTATGAGGCCGCGCCCTTCTTTAGACGCTCAACGAGCTATTCGCTAAAAGCTAAATTAAGCAACGAACTTCTCGAAGTACTTGATGGTGCGGACCATCTGAGAGGTGTAAGAGTTCTCGTTGTCGTACCAAGAGGTGACCTGAACGAGGGTCTGGCCGTTGCCGAGGTCAGAGCACATGGTCTGAGTGGCGTCGAAGATGGAGCCATGGGTCTCGCCGATGATGTCGGTGGAGACGATGTCGTCCTCGTTGTAACCGAAGGTCTCGGAGATGGTGGCAGCGTAGGCCTTCATAGCGGCGTTAACCTCGTCGACGGTGACCTTCTTGTCAACGACGGCGTAGAGGTTGGTGATGGAGCCGGTCGGCGTCGGGACGCGCTGGGCGGCACCGATGAGCTTACCGTTGAGCTCGGGGAGAACCAAGCCGATAGCCTTGGCAGCACCGGTGGTGTTGGGGACAATGTTGACGGCGCAGGCGCGGCTACGACGCTTGTTGCCCTTGCGCTGCGGGCCGTCGAGCGGCATCTGGTCGCCGGTCCAGGCGTGAATGGTGGTCATGATGCCGGACACGATGGGAGCGAAGTCGTTCAGACCCTTGGCCATCGGGGCGAGGCAGTTGGTGGTGCAGGAAGCAGCGGAGATGATATTGTCCTCAGCGGTCAGCGTCTCGTGGTTGACGTTGTACACGATGGTGGGCAGATCGCTGCCGGCCGGAGCGGAGATGACGACCTTCTTGGCGCCAGCGTTGATGTGGGCCTGAGCCTTAGCCTTGCTGGTGTAGAAGCCGGTGCACTCGAGAACGACGTCGACGTCGAGGTCGCCCCAAGGCAGGTTGTTGGCGTCGGCCTCCTTGTAGATCTTGATCTCCTTGCCGTCAACGGTGATGGAATCCTCGCCAGCAACGACCTCGTGATCGCGAGCGTAGTTGCCCTGCGTGGAGTCGTACTTCAGCAGGTAAGCGAGCATATCGGGAGAGGTGAGGTCGTTGATAGCGACGATCTCGGAGCCCTCATGACCGAACATCTGACGGAAAGCCAGACGACCGATGCGACCGAAGCCGTTAATAGCAACCTTTACTGCCATTGTGTCTCCTTTCGTAAGGCCCCCGCAAGCTACAGCGCCCGCCGTTGAGGCCCACAAACTAACCACTCGCCTAATATACCTTTTTTTTGACTTGAATTTCACGAGAATGCTCGAAATTGAAAATCAAATTTACGTTAAAACGTTTTAAAGAATAAAATAGCAGCTAAATCCGTATATAAGTCGATACTTTAAACTACCTGTTTGCTTCAATGAGCTTTTCAAGCCTCAAAACTCGATGGTAGAGGGCCGACTTCGACAAGGGAGGGTCAGCCATCTCCCCCAAATCGCGCAGTGACAGATCGGGATAGCGCTCGCGCAGGTCGCAAAAGACCGCCAAGGCGTCCGGAAGTGTGTCGCGCAAACCCCTCTGTTCGAGCTCATCTATCAACGCAAGCTGATGCTGGGCAGCGCCCGCACTTCTGGTCTGATTGGCCAGCTCGGCATTCACGCGACGGTTTACGTCGTTCTTAACCAATTTGACCGCGCGCGCTTCCTCGATCTCGGCAACACTGCGCTTGGCTCCGACCAGCTTTAGGAGATGCTCGATCTCCTCGGCGCTCTTAATGTACACGGCATAGGACCCGCGCCGTGCGTTGACGCGCGCATGGACCCCAATCTGCTCCAATAGATCGCAAAGTCCCCGGGCATACTGCTCGCCCTGCACCGCGATCTCCAAATGAAAGTCGCCGCGGGGATCGGCCACGAAACCGCCGGCGATGAGCGCGCCGCGGATGTAGGCAAGCCTGCAGCAGGGGCGGGCAACGATGTGCCGGGGAACACCGGCGACGAGTCCTCCCCTGCGGTCGAGAATGCCCAGCAGCACCAGAGCCTTGTCCAGGTCGGGCTGATCGGGCAGGGTAATGAGATAGTTACGGACCTTATGCAAGACCGATTTTCGAACGGTGAATTCCGTTTTAAGCTTAAGGATGCGATGCGTCAGTGTGATCATCGTGCGCGCGACGGCACCCGTCTCGGTCGCGACCGTCAAACGATACCGCCCGGAGCCGGCCAGCGAAAGTGTACCGCTCACACGCGTCAGGGCGGCAAGCGTCGACAAATCGCAGTATTCACATTCGGGTTCGCAGCGCGCGAGCTCGTCACGCACCTCGGCGGTAAACGACATGCAGGCCTATGCTTTCGTGTTGGCGCGCGACAGGTCGCGATGGGAAATGCTCACGTGATACTGGGCGCCTTCCAGGTAACGGGCCGTGGCCTCGGCAATGGCGACGCTACGGTGCTGTCCGCCCGTGCAGCCGATGGCGATAGAAAGCTGCGGTTTACCCTCCGCGATATAGCCCGGCATCACTGTATCGAGCAGCTGTGTCCAAGCCTTCCAAAACTCCTGCGTCTTGGGATGGTCCAGAACAAAATCGGAGACCTTTTTATCGAGACCGGTCATCGTGCGCATCTCGGGATCGTAGAACGGATTAGGCAGGAAGCGGACATCGATCATAATGTCCGCCTCGACGGGCATGCCGTGCTTAAAGCCAAACGAGAACACGTGGACATCCATAAGCTGCTGGTCGGACAGCTCAGAAAAAGCCATGCGCAGCTTGTTGCGCAGCGCAGAGGTACGCAGACGGCTCGTGTCGATAATCATATCGGCTCGATCGCGCACGCCCTGCAGCTGAAGGCGCTCGCGCTGAATGGCATCGGCCGTAGTCTCCCCCGGCTTGGCAATGGGATGACGGCGGCGATTTTCGCTGTAGCGACGAATCAGCACCTCGTCAGAAGCCTCCAGGAACACGATGTCGCAGCTCATCTCGCGTTCTTCGAGCGCGGCGACCGCATCGAGCAACTCGTCAAACAGTCCCTGGCTACGCAAATCGCAGGTGACGGCGAGATGCCTGCCCACGCCCGTATTGATGCCGACGAGCTCGGCAAGCTGGGCGATGAGACGCGGAGGCAGGTTATCAATGCAAAAATAGCCCATGTCCTCGAACACGTGCATGGCCTGTGTGCGGCCCGATCCGGACATTCCGGTGATGATGACGATATCGGGGATGCGCTCCGAGCGCTCCGCCGCATCCATGGCATCTCCCTTTTGCATGTGCTGCCTCCCAAAAACAAGCGCGGGACCCAGCAACCCGGATCCCGCGCGGTCAATTGCCTATATTGAGTATACCGCCCCGAGCGGATACGAGGCTTGTCTTACGCCTCAAGCGCAGCCTTGAACCAACTCGTAATACTCGTGGGATGCGTGATGGCGGTGCCGACGACAACGGCCCAGGCGCCAGCATCGATCGCGGC
>CAKUHM010000015.1 GCA_934655835.1 uncultured Collinsella sp.
AAACGGACTGGACACGGGTTCTCGCATTCTTTCTTAGGTTGCACCGTTGCATTATGCAGACAACATATTGCCACATTGGGGTTTCCTGCGCGTCAGTTTTGGCGATTTAGGGCAACAGGGTGTGTGCGGTCCAGGTGCCTATATAAGCTTAAAATGCTCGAGCGCTTTGACGACACCGTCGTGATCGACCGAGTCGGTAATGTAGTCCGCGCGTTTTTTGAGATAGTCGGGCGCGTTGCCCATCGCGATGCCAACATCGACGGCATTCATCAACGTGATGTCATTGCTGGCATCGCCGATGCCGTATACGGTTCCGTGGTTGGGGTCGAGGGCGTCGAGTACGGACTGGATGCCCTCGCGCTTGGTGCATTCGCGAGGCGATATCTCCGTTACATCGAGCTCGAGTTCGTTGAAGCACAGCAGCGGCTCAAGCTCCTTGTCCTGTGCGATGCGGTTGGCAAGCGATGTTGACATCAGGATCTTGTAGGCGCCGTAGTGCCGCAGTTGCGTTACGGCATCTCCCACGGTGTGCGCGTACCCAGGGGCATCGGGCACATCGGCGCTCATGCGCACGACGCCGTTAAGGCCCTCAAAGCGGATGACCTCGCCCGACTGCTCAAGATAGGGGATAAGGCGTTGCAACATGCCGGGAGTCATCGCCAGGTCGCGAATCGCCTGTCCACCGAGCTCGACATAGCCGCCTGCAAGACAGATGATGCCAGCCCAGGGCAGCTCGAGCAGTTTGGGATGGATGCAGCTCAACGTGCGCCCTGTGCAGATAAATGCCATGTTGCCGTTGGCAACGAATGTGCGGATGGCCTGTGAGACGGCCTCGTTGGGATAGGGGGAGAGGTCTCGCTTGCTCTCGGGAAGCTCTTGTGCCACTCGAGGGTCTTGCCAGGCGAGTGTTCCGTCGATATCGAAGAAGCAGATATCGCCGCGCTTATGGGCTGCGCTGGCGGCAGGGGAGGCCGAGGTGGTGGGTACAAATCCCGGCTCGAGGCCCATGATCTGGTCAAAATGCTCTTTAACGCGGGGAACGGAGATGCCGATAATCACCTGGGCGGTCTTGCCCGTAATGATGAGGCCCTTGGCGCCCACCGCGACAAACGACGCATTATCTGCAACGATGGAAGGGTCTGCGACCTCGACGCGCAGGCGCGTGGCGCAGTTCGTTGCGCCCACGATATTGCCAACGCCACCTAAAAGCTGAATTACCCGCTCAGCGAGGACGTGATCTTGATCGGATTGAATACTGACCTCGCCATTGGGAGATTGCTCTTTGGCAAAGCCGCTTCCCGTTAAACGGTCGATTGCCGCGCGATTGGAGACATGATCCTCGCGGCCCGGCGTCTTAAGGTCATAGACCAAGATGAGTGCTCGAAAACTAACAAAAAAGATGAGGCTAAAGGCAAGACCGATACCGAGCGCCAAAAGGTAGGAGCCGGCATGCATCCGCATGAGTGGGATGAAGTTGAAGGCCGTCATTTCCATGAGACCGCCCGAGAAGATGCCGACGATGCCAAAGAAGTTCATGGTCATGGCAAGGCAGGAGGATAGGACGGCGTAGAGCAAAAAGAGTCCGGGATAGGTGAACATAAAGAGAAACTCGAGCGGCTCGGTGACACCGCAGACCACCGAGGCGACGATGGCGGGCAAAAGGATGACCTTAAGGCCGGCGCGGCGTTCGGGTTTGGCGGTGAAATAGAATGCTGCCGCGATGGCGGGAAGGCCAAAGAGCTTGCCCCAGCCGGTGGCGGTAAAACCTGCCCAGGGCGCAAGTTCATTTAAAGGGCGCGTGCTATGGGAGAGAATGGGGAGCAGGTTGGTCCACGTGGCGTAAATACCGTCGTGAATGACCAGATTGTCGTAATAGATGGGCATATAGAGCAGGTGGTGCAGCCCCATGGGCTCGAGTGCTCGCTCCAAAAACACAAAGATGCCCACGCCGAAGGGGCCGACGCCCGCAAGTGCGTGGCGCAGCGTTTCGGTTACAGCGTATGCGAAGGGCACGATGGCGGCCGAGATGGCGGCAAGGGCAAACACGGCAAAAAAGCTGATGAGGTAGACCAGCGAGGAACCCGAGAAGGTGCCGAGCCAATCGGGAACCTTGGCATCGTAGAAGCGGTCATGGATGGCGACGACGGTTGCCGATACCGCCAGCGGGCCGATAATGCCGGTGTCGAGCGTCTTGATGCCGTCGATGACGGTGATACCGCTGGCGGGGGTCAAAGATGATGGGTACTTAAGCCCAAGGTTGTCTCCGCTCAGCTTAATGATCTCGCTCAAAAAGAAGCAATAGGCAAAATAGGCCACGAGCGCCTCGAGGCAGCAGCGTGCCGGTTGCTTTTGGGCAAGACCGATAGGCAGCGCTACGGCAAAAAGGAGCGGGAGACGTTTAAAGACCGTCCACGAGCCGCGCTGGATGATGGTCCAGAAAACGTACCAAGGGGTTCCGTATACGGCGAGGTCACCGACGATGTCTACGGTCGTGGCGAGGGCGGAGATGCCGACCATGAGGCCTGATATAGAAAACAACATGGCGGGCGCGAACATGGCTCCGCCAAAACGTTGGATTTTCTGCAGCATAATATGCCTTCCGGATGCAACATGCTGTGCGAGCAAGAACGTTTAAACAATGAACTCATTGTAGAGGACTGGCTGCTTGCCGCATTGACGGTTTTGATTCGGTCCGAGTCGGGTTTCGGGGGAACCGTCGACGGTAAATAATCCGTGCTTTACCGATAATCGGTTTAAACAACCCAAAGAAATGCTATCGTGCCTAGCCATACATATTCATTAGAGGTGAAGTCATGCCAAAAGCGATATACGAAGGAATCTACCGAGAAATACGCTCGCGCATCATTAATGGGACCTATGCGTTTCAGGAGATGCTGCCAACCGAAGCTGAGTTGACCGCGGAGTTCGGATGTACTCGCAATACCGTCCGTCGCGCCTTGGGTATGCTGGCCGACGGGATGTTTGTGCAGCCCATACACGGCAAGGGCGTGCGCGTTATTTGGCTTAAGGGCGAAACCGACATGTTGGGCGCACTCGAAGAGGTTGAGTCGTTTGGCGAGTTCGCAAAACGCAACAATGCCGTTGCATCGACCGAGGTCAAGTCTTTTGAACATTTGATTTGCACTGAGCAACTTTCTCGTCGCCTGGGCTTTAAGGTGGGCGAGGAGCTGATTCGTGTAGTGCGTGTCCGAAGCCTCAACGGCAGTGCTCGCCAGGTGGACCACGGCTACTTTTTGGAGTCGATCGCCAAGGGCCTGACGCCCGAGGTCGCCGAGAAGTCTATCTACGACTATCTGGAGCACAAGCGCGGCATCAAAGTGATGGCGAGCCGCCGTACGGTGAGTGTCGAGCTCGCCAACGATGAGGACTGCAGCTACTTGGACCTTGGCAAATACAACTGTGTCGCCGTCATGGAGAGCCAGTCGTACACCTCGGACGGCATCTTGTTCGAGGTCACGCATGCCCGCACGCATCCTGAGATCTTCCACTACCGCGTCAACTCCAAGCGATAGCCGGCTAGCTCGCAGCCTGACGAGACTCATGCCCTCAAAGAGAAAACGCCCGGTCAAACCGACGATGCATCGGCTTGACCGGGCGTTTTCTCTGCATTCGATAACAAATAATTGTTTATACAAAACTTGTCAAGTATCAAGTCGAAATTACCGTTCACCGAAGTTTTTCTACCGCTCTAGTAATACTTGTTCAAACAACTAGCCAAATAGCGTATTGTACAAATCAGCAAAAGGGGCAAAGTCCCCGAGCCAATCTCCGAAGGCGGCGGCAAAGGGTGCCGCCACGGTGTGAAAGGGTGGATTGTAATGAAGAACGAAATGAGCAGAAGGCAGTTCCTGGGCTTTGCTGGTTCCGCGGCTGCGGTTCTTGGTCTGGGCCTCGTGGGCTGCGGTGGTTCTGCCGGCTCTGGCTCCTCTGCTTCTGGTGACGCTGCCGAGGTCTACTTCCTCCAGTTTAAGCCCGAGGTCGACAAGGAGTGGAAGGAGATCGCCAAGGCGTACAAGGAGGAGAAGGGCGTCGAGGTCAAGATCGTGACCGCCGCTTCCAACACCTACGAGGAGAAGCTCAAGTCCGAGATGTCCAAGAGCTCCGCTCCGACGCTGTTCCAGGTCAACGGCCCCACCGGCCTTAAGAACTGGAAGGACTACTGCGCCGATCTGTCCGACACCAAGCTCCGCGGCGAGCTCATCGACGACTCCCTGGCTCTGCAGTCCGACGGCAAGGATCTGGGTATCGACTGGGTTCAGGAGAGCTACGGCATCATCTACAACAAGGAGCTCCTCGAGAAGGCTGGCTACAAGGCCGAGGACATCAACTCCTTCGACAAGCTGAAGGCTTGCGCCGATGACATCCAGGCCCGCAAGGACGAGCTCGGCGTTGACGGTGCCTTCACTTCCGCCGGCATGGATGACTCCTCCAGCTGGCGCTACACCACCCACCTCGCCAACCTCCCGCTCTACTACGAGTTCGAGAAGGAGCACAACCAGGAGGACGACGAGATCAAGGGCGAGTATCTCGACAACTTTAAGCAGATCTTCGACCTGTACATCACCGACTCCACCTGCGATCCTTCGCAGCTCGCCTCCAAGACCGGTGACGACGCCACCAACGAGTTCGCAACCGGCAAGGCCGTCTTCTACCAGAACGGCTCTTGGGCCTACGCCGACCTCACCAAGGCCGGTATGACCGACGATCAGCTCGGCATGCTGCCGATCTACATCGGCGTCGACGGCGAGGAGAACCAGGGCCTGTGCTCCGGCGGCGAGAACTACTGGTGCGTGAGCTCCCAGGCTTCCGAGGATGCCCAGAAGGCCACCGAGGACTTCATGTATTGGTGCGTCACTTCTGACACCGCCACCAGCATCATCGCTGACAAGATGGGTCTGACCGCCCCGTTCAAGAGCGCTAAGGAGACCACCAACGTCTTCTCGCAGCAGGCCGTTGCCATGGCCAAGGACGGCAAGAAGACCGTCGCTTGGGACTTCGTTTACATCCCCTCCGAGGAGTGGAAGAAGAACCTCAAGCAGGCTCTCATCGCTTATGCTGCCGACAACACCAAGTGGGACGGCGTCAAGAACGCCTTCGTCGATGGCTGGAAGACCGAGAAGGCTGCTTCCGAGTAAGCAGTTGCTGCCCAAGCTATCTGATTAGCGACAGGGGGCGGGCAGACGTAGGTTTGCCCGCCCCCTGCATATTGAAAGGACCCTTCTATGGGCAAAGCACTCAAGCGCTGGTGGCCGCTCTTTATGCTGCCCACGTGCCTGGCGTTTATGATCGGGTTCGTGATTCCCTTTATCCAGGGTTTCTATCTCTCGTTCTGCCAGTTTATTACCATCAATAACGCGCACTTTGTCGGTATCGAGAACTACGTGCGCGCACTGACCGACCCGCAGTTCTCCACGTCGTTCTTCTTTACCGTGGCGTTTGCCTTCCTGTCGACGGTGCTCATCAACGTGATCGCGCTGGCCATTGCGCAGGCGCTCACCCGCAAGGCGCTCAAGGGCACCAACATCTTCCGTACGATTTTCTTTATGCCTAACCTGATTGGCGGCATTGTACTGGGTTACATTTGGCAGATTCTGATCAACTGCCTGCTCTCCAACGTGGGTGCCCAGCTTATCGCCCTCAACTCCGCCGCTGGCTTCTGGGGCCTTATCATCCTGACCCTGTGGCAACAGGTCGGCTACATGATGATCATCTACATCGCCGGTCTGCAGTCCATTCCGTCTGACTACATCGAGGCCGCCAAGGTCGACGGCGCTACGGCATGGCAGACGTTTTGGAAGGTTAAGATCCCCAACCTGATGCCGACCATCACCATCTGCCTGTTCCTGTCCATCACCAACGGCTTTAAGCTGTTCGACCAGAACCTCGCCCTTACCGGTGGCGCCCCGGCGCACTCCACCGAGATGCTCGCCCTGAACATCTACAACACGTTCTATTCGCGTGCTGGCATCGCATGGCAGGGCATCGGTCAGGCCAAGGCAGTTATCTTCTGCATCCTGGTCGTCGCTATTTCTATGATCCAGCTTAAGGCCACGAGATCCAAGGAGGTGCAGCAGTAATGAAACGCGATAAGGCTATCAACCGCGCGCTCTCGATCTTCTTTACGATTCTGTCGCTCGCATGGATCTACCCCGTGTTCATGATTGCGCTCAATTCCTTTAAGAAAGCGACCGCAATCAGCACCACCACGGCGTTCGATCTGCTCACGCCCGAGACGTTCAACGGCCTCGCAAACTACGTGCACGCTCTTAACGAGCAGGGCTTTGCCTCGGCATTTATGTACTCGCTTATCATCACGGTCACGTCGGTCGTGCTGATTCTGGTGTGCTGCTCCATGTGCGCTTGGTACGTGGTGCGCGTCAACAGCAAGATCTCGAACTTCTTCTATTACCTGTTCGTCTTCTCGATGGTCGTACCGTTCCAGATGCTCATGTTCACGCTGTCCAACCTCGCGGACCGCATCGGCTTTAACACGCCGTTTAACATCTGCTTCATCTACCTTGGTTTTGGCGCGGGCCTCGCGGTCTTTATGTTCGCCGGCTTCGTCAAGAACATCCCGCTCGAGATTGAGGAAGCGGCCATGATCGACGGCTGCAACCCGGTCCAGGTGTTCTTTAAGATCGTCCTTCCCATTATGAAGCCCACCTATCTTTCGGTCGGCATCCTTGAGACCATGTGGGTCTGGAACGACTATCTGCTGCCCTACCTTACGCTCGACTCCACCAAGTACAAGACCATTCCTATCTTGATCCAGTACTTCCGCGGCGGCTATGGTCACGTCGAGCTCGGCCCCATGATGGCATGCATCATGATGGTCGTTGTTCCCATCGTCATCATGTACATCTTCTGCCAGAAGTACATCATCGACGGTGTGGTGGCAGGTGCCGTCAAGGGCTGATGCCGTAACTGTTTTGCAAGTTTTGGCGGCGCCCCTCAGCGCGGCGCCGCGTATCGAAAGGTAGAGACATGGCCGAGATCGTTCTCAAACATGTTCAGAAGGTGTATCCCAACAACGAGTCAAAAAAGAAGGGCTTCTTTGGCAAAAAGAAGAAGACCGAGGAGAAGAAGCACAACCTCAAGGTTACCGAGGACGGTGTGCTCGCTGTAGAGGACTTCAACCTCACCGTTCACGACCAGGAGTTCATCGTCCTCGTTGGCCCCTCTGGCTGCGGTAAGTCCACGACGATGCGCATGGTCGCCGGCCTGGAGGACATCACCTCGGGCGAAGTGCTCATCGACGGCAAGCGCGTCAATGACGTCGCTCCCAAGGACCGCGACATTGCCATGGTGTTCCAGAGCTACGCCCTGTACCCCAACATGACGGTGTACGAGAACATGGCGTTTACGCTCGAACTCAAGAAGGTTCCCAAGGACGAGATCGACCGCAAGGTTCGCTCCGCTGCCGAGATTCTGGGTATTACCGAGTACCTCGACCGTAAGCCCAAGGCGCTCTCTGGCGGCCAGCGCCAGCGCGTCGCCATCGGCCGCGCCATCGTGCGTGACCCCAAGGTCTTCCTGATGGACGAGCCGCTGTCCAACCTGGATGCCAAGCTTCGTAACCAGATGCGCGCCGAGCTCATTAAGCTGCGTCACGAGATCAAGGGCACCTTCATCTACGTTACCCACGACCAGACCGAGGCTATGACCCTCGGCGACCGCATCGTGGTCATGAAGGACGGCGTCGTCCAGCAGATCGCCACGCCGCAGGAGGTCTTCAACCATCCCGCGAACATCTTCGTCGCCGGCTTCATCGGCGTGCCGCAGATGAACTTCTTCGATGCCCAGCTGGTGCGCTCGGGCAACGGCTTTACCGTCAAGACCGAGGATATGAACGTGGCGCTCGCCCCCGAGACTTGCGCTCAGCTTGCCCTCAACTGGGACGGCGGCGACGTGAAGGAGATTACGGCCGGCGTGCGCCCCGAGCAGATTCTGCTTGCCGACAAGGGCGAGGAGGGTGCGCTCCAGGGCACCGTCGAGGTGACCGAGCTCATGGGCTCGACCGAGCATGTCCACGTGACCGCTCCCGACGGCCAGTTTGTCCTGATTATCCCCGTCGTCGACCTCGAGGCCAAGGGCGCGCTCAAGGCTGGCGACCCCATCTGGTTCAAGTTCGAGAAGAACGCGACTCATCTCTTCGATAAGGTGTCTGGCAAGAACCTTATCTAGGCCCGGTGCATCCAGGCCCTCCCTTTGGGCGACTGCGGCTTTGCCATCCTTTTGCCGTGGTCACATATAAGGCTCCCCTCCCGTCCACTGGGCGAGAGGGGAGCCTTTCTTTGTGTTGGGGTGGTTTGAGGGTTTGTCTGTCTGACGGTTTGTCTCAATCTATAACAGGTGGAGGGTCGAATTGGGTCTAGATGTTACAGAACGAGACAGTGTCGAGCCGTCTACCTGTTTGTCTCAATCTATAACAGTTAGACCCATTTTTGCCGGCTAGATGTTACAGATTGAGACGTTGTCGGACTGTCCGTCCGTTTGTCTTGGCCTGTAACATCTGGGATCGTTTTGGTTGAGCAGCTGTTACAGATCGAGATCGTTTGGCCGAGTCGGGTCACAGGGTAACGTGTGGGCACAAAAAACGGAGCCGTGTTGCCACGACTCCGTTTCTCAAGAGGATGGGTAAGGGGAATGAGCTAGCTCAGGTGCCAGATCTCGTCGTTGTACTGGGAGATCGTACGGTCGGACGAGAAGGTGCCGGCGTTGGCGATATTGATGAGCGCCTTGCGCATCCAAGCGTCCTGGTCCTCGTAGTCGGCCAGCACGCGCTCCTTGGTCTGGATGTACTCCTCAATGTCGAGCAGGGCCATAAACCAGTCCTTGCCCTTAATGTCGTCGTGCAGGCGCTGCAGGCGCTCGGCGTTGCCGGTTGCCATAAAGGCCGGGTTGGTGATGAAGTCCACCAGCAGTTTAATTCCGGGCTTGCGGTAGAGCGCACTGGCGTTGTAGGTGCCGTCGGCGTAGAGCTGCTCGACCTGTTTGGACGAGGCACCAAAGGTATAGATGTTCTCGTCGCCCACGAGCTCGGCAATCTCCACGTTGGCACCGTCGAGCGTGCACAGGGTTAGGGCGCCGTTGAGCATGAACTTCATGTTGGAGGTGCCGCTCGCCTCCTTGGAGGCCAGGCTGATCTGCTCGGAGATGTCGGCGGCGGGAATCACGCGCTCGGCGGCGGTGACGTTGTAGTTCTCGATCATGACAACCTGCAGGTAGGGAGCCACGTCGGGGTCGTTTGCAATCCACTGCGACAGCGTCAGGATCAGATGGATGATGTCCTGCGCGATAGTGTAGGCAGGGGCCGCCTTGCCGCCAAAGATGATGGTGACGGGGTGCTTAGGCTTATTGCCGTTCTTGATGTCGAGATACTTCCAGATGATGTAGAGCGCGAGCATCTGCTGGCGCTTGTACTCGTGGATACGCTTGACCTGAACATCGATGATGGCGTTGGACGGGATAGTCACGCCCTGCTCGAGCGCCATGAACTGGCGCATGATGGCCTTGGCCTCGACCTTGGTGGCGGCCAGGCGCTCAAGAACGTCCTTGTCGTCGGCGAACTTGGCGAGTTTGCTCAGATCGCCGGTGCTGCGCCAGTCGGTGCCGATTACATCGTCGAGCAGGCTGGCGAGCGCGGGGTTGGCTCCATGGATCCAGCGGCGGAAGGTGATGCCGTTGGTCTTGTTGGAGAACTTCTCGGGATAGATCTCGTAGAACGGATGAAGCTCGGTGTCCTCCAGGATCTTGGTGTGGAGGGCGGCTACGCCATTGATGGAGAAGCCAAAGTGGATGTCCATGTGGGCCATGTGGACGGTGTCGTATTCGTCGATGACGGCGACGCGCGGGTCATCGTGCTCGGCCTTCGCGATCTCATCGAGCTTGACGATAATGTCGGCGATGGCAGGGGAGACCTTCTGCAGGCTGACGAGCGGCCACTTCTCGAGCGCCTCGGCAAGAATCGTGTGGTTAGTGTAGGCGACCATGGAGCGTACGATGGTCACGGCCTCGTCAAACTCGATGCCATGCTCGGTGGTGAGCAAGCGAATGAGCTCGGGGATGACCATGGTGGGGTGCGTGTCGTTAATTTGGACCACGGCGTAGTCGGCCAGATCGTGCAGGTTGCTGCCGCGCTCGATGGCCTCGTCGATCAGGAGCTGGGCGGCGTTGCTCACCATGAAGTATTCCTGGTAGATGCGAAGCAGGCGGCCCTGCTCGTCGGAATCGTCGGGGTAGAGGAACAAGGTGAGGTTCTTGGCGATCTCGGTCTTGTCGAAGTCGATGGAGCTGCCGGGGACCAGGCCGTCGTCGACGCTCGCCAGGTCGAACAGGCGCAGACGGTTCTTGGTGGGCTGGCCGTAACCGGGCACGTCGATGTTGACGAGCTTGGAGGTAACGGCAAAATCGCCGAACTCGACGGTGTAGGAGCGGTCGTCGTCGACTAGGATGTCCTGCTCACCGAGCCACTCGTCGGGGACGGCCTTCTGCTGGTTGTCGACAAAGCGCTGACGGAACAGGCCGTAGTGATAGTTGAGGCCCACGCCATCGCCGGTCAAGCCCAGCGTGGCGATGGAATCCAGGAAGCACGCGGCCAGGCGGCCCAGGCCGCCGTTGCCGAGCGACGGCTCGACCTCGAACTCCTCGATCTTGTTGAGGTCGTGGCCTGCGGCGGTGAGCTGGTCCTTAACCTCGTCGTAGATGCCGAGGTCGATCATGTTGTTGATGAGCAGCTTGCCGATCAAAAATTCGGCGGAAATGTAATAGAGCTTTTTCTTGCCGTTGTTGAGCGGGCAGGCGGCGGAGCGCACCTGCACGAGTTTGACCAGCAGCTTGTAAATGCGACGGTCGTCGAGCTGCTCGAGCGAGGTGCCAAAAGACTGCTCGGCAAGATCCGCGAGATTGATGCGGGGCATGTTTCCTCCTGTGGTGAGTTGACTACATGTCAGAAATTCAAAAGAATCCCGCGCGAGGGGATTGGGGTGGCCTCGCGCGGGAAAAGCAAGCGCGTCCGCACGGTGGGGAGGGGTCGGGCGCGGTAGCTCCTATTGAGGAAGCTCGATTTCGGCTTCCGACGGGATGCGGAAGTAGGTCTCGGTCCAGTCGGTGAGTTTGTGCTCGAGCTCGCGGGTGATGGCGCCGTCGAGCATGCGCCAGGTCCAGTTGCCGCCTAGGGTGGCAGGGGTGTTGATGCGCGCCTCATTGCCCAGGTTAAGCAGGTCCTGCATGGTGTAGATGCACGTGTCGCTCACGCTGGCGGCGATGGTGCGATTGAGTGCATCTGCCATGGGTTCGCCGGCCTGCTGATGGGTGTACAGGGCTGCCTGCTCGCGCTGACGCGGGGTGGCCGTTCCCTCAAACCAGCCGCGCGCCGTCTCGTTGTCGTGGGTGCCCACGTAGGCGACGGTGTTGGCGATGTAGTTATGCGGCAGGTAGTACGAGTTGGTGCCCTCAAAGGCGAACTGCAGGATCTTCATGCCGGGGAAACCCGAGTTGTCGCGCATGTCGATGACACCGGGGGTGAGGAAACCCAGGTCCTCGGCGATGATGGGCAGCGTGCCGAGCTTTTCCTCGAGCGTCTTGAAGAACTTGAGGCCGGGACCCTGCGTCCACGAACCGTAGGACGAATCGGGCGAGGAGAACGGCACCTCCCAATAGGCCTCGAAGCCGCGGAAGTGATCCAGGCGGATGACGTCGTACATGTCGAGGGCGGCGCGAATGCGGCCCTCCCACCAGGAGAAGCCGTCGGACTCCATGGCGTCCCAGTCGTAGATGGGGTTGCCCCAGTACTGGCCGGTGGCCGAGAACTGGTCGGGCGGCGTGCCGGCGACGCTCACGGGATTGCCGGCGGCGTCGATCTTAAAGAGCTCGGGTGTCGCCCACATCTCGACGGAGTCACGCGAGACATAGATGGGCAGGTCGCCGATGATGAGAATGTCGCGCTCGTTGGCATAGGCCTTGAGGCGGCTCCACTGGCGATCGAAGAAGTACTGCGTCATCTGGTGGTAGAGCATACGCGCCGGATGGTCGGCGCAGACCTTGGCGGAAGCCTCGCCGCGGGTGCGGAGCTCCGCGGGCCACTCCCAAAACGCCTTGAGACCGCACTCCTCTTTGACGGTCATGAACTCACAGTAGGGGATGAGCCAGTCCTCGTTGGCCTGGATAAAGTCATCGAAATCGGCCGGCTTGTCGGCAGCAAAGCGCTCGGCGGCGCGGTCGAGAATCTGACGGCGGCCGCCAAAGATAGCACCGTAGTCGACATTGCTGGGGTCGGATCCCAGATACACGCCATCGATATCGCGCTGCTCCAGATACCCTGCCTCGATAAGCTCGGCAAAGTCGATAAAGTTGGGGTTGCCTGCGCGGGCCGAGAACGACTGATAGGGCGAATCGCCATAGCTGGTCGTCGTAAGGGGCAGAATCTGCCAGTAATGTTGTTTGCACGAGGCGAGAAAATCGACGAAGTCGTAGGCATTCCAGCCAAAGCCGCCGATTCCGTATGGTCCGGGCAGAGATGAGACGGGCATGAGGACGCCGCTTGCACGCTCCATGAATGCGCTCACCAACCTTCTTGTTGTGGGGTCGGCCTGCCGATGGGTGTGCAGTCCGCCTCCGATGTTCTGATTCGATACGCCTATTGTAAAACATGTTGTTTAAACATGTACAGGCAAGATAAAAAAGTTGGTCGATTTTCGGCGAATGGCTACATGCCATGAAAAAGCCCCGACCTCACAACGTGAGATCGGGGCAAGAACGGTATGTAGGTTTTTGCTACTCGCCGTCGGCGAAGCCGTTGGGGTTGTGGCTCTGCCAGTTCCAGCTATCGCGGCACATGTCCGCGATGTCGTACTGGGCCTTCCAGCCCATCATGCGCTCGGCCTTGGAGGCATCGCACCAGTTGGCAGCGATGTCGCCGGCGCGGCGCTCGCGGATCACGTAGGGCAGCTCCTTGCCACAAGCCTTGGAGAAGGCGGCGACGACCTCGAGCACCGAGGTGCCGGTGCCGGTGCCCAGGTTAAAGATCTCGACGCCGGTCTTGCCGTTCATCCAGTTAAGGGCAGCAACGTGACCAGAGGCCAGATCGCACACGTGGATGTAGTCGCGCACGCCGGTGCCGTCGGGGGTGGGGTAGTCGTTGCCAAAGACCTGAACGGCCTCGAGCTTGCCCACGGCGACCTGGGCGACATAGGGCACCAGGTTGTTGGGGATGCCCTTGGGGTCCTCGCCGATCAGGCCCGACGGATGAGCGCCGATGGGGTTGAAGTAACGGAGCAGCACGACGTTCCACTCGGGGTCGGCAGTGTGGACGTCCATAAGGATCTGCTCGATCATCCACTTGGTCCAGCCATAGGGGTTGGTTGCGGGCTTCTTAGGATCCTCCTCGGTGACGGGCGGGTTGTCCGGGTCGCCGTAGACGGTCGAGGAGCTCGAGAAGATGATGGACTTGCAGCCATGGTTGCGCATGACGTCGATGAGCACCAGGGTGTTCTCGATGTTGTTGTGGTAGTACTCGACGGGCTTGCTCACCGACTCGCCGACGGCCTTAAAGCCGGCAAAGTGGATGACACGGTCGATCTGATGGGTATCGAAGATCTTGTTCATCGCATCGCGGTCGAGCACGTTGGCCTCGTAGAAGGTGAGGTTCTTGGCGGCCTCGTCGCCCACGATGGTCTTGACGCGGTCGACGGCGACGGCGCTGGAGTTGGAGAGATCATCGACGATGACGACCTGGTAGCCACCCTCGAGCAGCTGAACGACGGTGTGCGAGCCGATAAAGCCGGCGCCACCGGTAACGAGGACGCAGGTGTCTTTGGGGTCGAGTGCTTTGGACATGTAGTCTCCTATCGAATCAGGAACACTTCTAGAGGGGAGTATAGCGCAGGCGGGGACACCCAAATGGTGCACTGTAGGAAAAGCAGAGGATTATGTTAACGTACTCATAATAAAAGCTTGCTCAATTGTTACCTCAAATTTAACAATTGCTTACGAGCCGCCGACCTTGTAGTTTCCTGCCGTTCGTGGAAATCGTTGGGACGCGCCATATGTACGCTAATATGTATGAGTTGAGCGACATATAAATAAGCATGTAACGGAGTACATATGTCACCAAACAGCGATTCCATCCTTTCCCAGGAGCTCTCGCGCCGCACTGCTCTCAAGGCCCTGTTCGGCGCCGCTTCTGCGGCAGTTCTTTTTGGCCTGCCCACTCGCGCCCATGCGGCGGAGGCTTCCAAAGAAACCACCGATAAATTGAATGCCGCCCAGGCCCAGCTCGACGAGGTTCAGGCCCAGCTCGACAGCATCGCAAATGAGTATGCGGCGCTGGCCAACAAGAATGCCCAGACCCTCAACGACATCGAGAATGTCCAGGGCAAGATTGACGACACGCAGGCCCAGATCGATGAAAAGAAGGCCGAGCTCAAGAAGAAGCGCAACGACCTTTCCGATCGCGTGGCCGCCAGTTACAAGTCCGGCGGCACGAACATCCTGTCGCTGCTGCTGGCCTCTGGCTCGTTTGAGGAACTCGTCGCCAACGCGCATTACGTTGAGAAGATCAACAAGAGCGACCGCGATGCCATCGAGGATATCCAGACGATTCAGGCTGAGCTCGACGCACAGAAGACCGAGCTCGAATCACAAAAGGCCGACCTGGAGAAACTCAAGGACCAGCAGACGGCTCAGATGCAGGATATGCAGGCCAAACAGCAAGAAGTCCAGACCGTGCTGAACGGTCTTTCCGACGACGTCAAGGAACTCATGGCTCAGCGCGATTCCGAGATCCTCGCTGCCGCCCAGGCCGAGGAGGCCGCTAGGAAGGCGGCTGCGGCAGCCGCGGCCTCTGCGAACACGGGCTCTTCTTCGGGTGGCGGCTCGTATGCCAGCGGCACCCCGCAGCAGACGGGCGGTTCGGGCAAGCAGCAGGCCGTCGTCAATGCGTGCTACTCGACGCCTTCTCCCGGCCAGGGCTGGTGTGCTGCCTGGGTTACCAACGTCTTCCGCAATGCCGGCGTGGGCTATTTTGGCGGCAACGCGTGTGACATGTTCAACGCCTGGTGCTATAGCTCCGACCGCTCGGCGCTGCAGGTGGGCATGATCGTGGCCGATTCCTCGCACAGCGGCACGGGTGCTCCGGGCCTTATCTACGGTCATGTGGGTATCTACGTTGGCGGCGGCATCGTTATGAGCAACGAGGGTGCCATTACGTCTAAGTCGCTCGATTCGTTTATTAGCTTCTATGGTACTGGCTCTGGCGTGCGTTGGGGCTGGCTTGGCGGCGTGGTGCTGTCGTAACTGCGGTTTGAAGCAAGTTGGTCCGGGACTGCGGGCGAGGCATAAGGTTGCCTGCTCGGACAGTCTCAAGTTGGTTGGGCCCCGCGCCCGCAATATATTTGATTGCCTGCTCGGGCAGTCCTGCGCAAGACGAAGGCCACATTAAGTGGCCTTCTTTGCGTGCGGAACTCGCGATCAATCAAATTTATTGCGGGCGCGGGGCCCACTCGGGTCCAGAACGCCACAAACCAGGGCGGTGTCTGAATTAAAGAAAGCGAAGGCCCCTTTCGGGGCCTTCTTTTTATAGGAATTCGCCTACTCGGTGGACTTCGGGTTCTAGGTCTACGTCGAAT
>CAKUHM010000016.1 GCA_934655835.1 uncultured Collinsella sp.
AGATGCGATCGGCATACGTGCGGAACAGGTCGGGGTAGCTCGTAAGCATCGTCAACAGCTCGCGCTCCCCTGCCAAGGACTTGCGCTCAAGATCAGTAAGAACCATCGGCGCCGCCGCAGCCGGTGCGCCCGAACCGTCAGCCACAGGCACAGCACCCATACCATCAGGCACGTCGATCGGCGGAAGATCGTCGACGACCTCCACGGGCGCGGCACCGTAGGCATCGAGCGGGACATAGTCGTACGGCTCTTCTTCGACCGGAGCGGACACCGGCGGCGTGGCGCCCGACACCCAAGCGCCGCGGGACGCGCCCTGCGAACCAGTCGCCCGACCGCCCGCGCCACCAGAGCGCTCGGCCTGCGCCCGCTGGCGCTCATAGTTCTGCTCGCGGCGGCGCTCGGCATCCTCGCGCTTGGCGACATCGCGAAAAACGAGGCCCGAGCTCGCGCGCACCGTCTCCAGATCCAAGCCAAGCAGGTCGGCAATCTGGATAAAGTACGTATCGATCATGTAGCTGTCGCGCAGCGGATAGATAAGTGTGAGCGCATCCTCGAGTGCCTTGGCACGACCGCCCGGCGTGGTGATGTCGCTCGACTCCTGCAGCGAACGGTAGACAAAGTCCATGAGGGGCTCGGCCGCATCGATGCGCGCCCGCAGCTCCTGGCCGCCATGCGCCGTGATGAACTCCATAGGATCGTTGCCGTCGGGCAACACCACACAGCGCAGGTCCATCGAATCCTGCTCGATAAACTGAATCGCGCGGCGGGCGGCCTTTTGACCGGCAGCATCGCCGTCAAACATATAGACGATGCGCTTTGCAAAACGGGTGAGCGTCTTCACATGATGCTCCGTCAGCGCCGTACCCAGCGTGGCGACAACATTTTTGATCCCCGCCTCCCAACAGGCGATGCAATCGGTATAGCCCTCAACCACGATGGCGGTATCCTGCGCGACGATAAACTCCTTAGCCCAGTTAAAGCCGTAGAGGTTTCGCTTTTTATGGAACACGCTCGTCTCGGCGGTGTTGAGGTACTTAGGCTGACCGTCGCCCATAATGCGACCGCCAAAGGCGATGTTGTGACCCTGCTCATCGAAGATGGGAAACATCACGCGGTCGTAAAAGCGATCAGCGAGCTGTCCACGCCCGCGGCTGACGGCCACGTTGGCGTCGATCATCTCTTGCGGGGTAAATCCCGCCTGGGACAGGTGCGACACCAGCGCATTGCGGCCCGGCGCAAAGCCCAAGCAGTAACGACGGCAGACATCGCCGCCCATGCCGCGGCTGGCAAAGTACTCGCGCGGGCGGCTGTCCTTACCGCGCATGAGCATGGTGTGGTAGAACTGCGCCGTCTCGGCACATAGGTCATAGATACGGGCACGCTTGGTACCACGTTCGCGGCGATCACCGGTATCATGCAGCTCAATGCCGGCACGATCGGCCAGATAGCGAATCGACTCAGGAAAACTCAGGTTCTCGCGCTTCATAATGTAGGTGAAGACGTCGCCGCCCTCGCCGCAACCAAAGCAGTGCCACACCTGCGTGGCGGGGATAATGTGAAACGACGGCGTCTTTTCGCCATGGAAGGGGCAGCAACCCCAAAACTCATGGCCACGGGGCTTGAGCTCAACCGTTTCCTGCACGATGGCAACCAAGTCTGACGCAGCGCGCACCTGGTCTTTCTCCTCATCGCTAATCACGGATGCTCACCCCCTGCTCACCCAAGTTGTGACGGATATCGTCAATGTTACCCTCAACGGTCGCAATCAACTCATCGAGGGACTCGAACACGCGCGACGGGCGCAGCCAGCGCGTAAACGCCAGCGAAACGGAAGCGCCGTACAGATCGCCCGTATAACCAATTAAGTTAGCCTCCAGATGCGCCGAGGCGGCATCGTCGGCATACGTCGGAGGCAGACCCACGTTAACGGCAGCGGGCCATACGGTATCGTCAACCAGCACCAAGCCCTCGTAGACGCCATCGGCAGGCACTTGAATGCCGTCGGGCACCTGGATGTTTGCCGTGGGAAAACCCATGTCGGAGCCTTCATGACGGCCGCGAATAACACCGCCGCGCACCATATACGGGCGGCCGAGTAACTCAGCAGCAAGCTCCACATGGCCCTGTCCCAGCTCATGACGAATGCGGGTGGCGCAAATGGTCTCACCGCCCTCGCAAAGCAAGTCGTGCCCGTATACGTCAACGCCGCGCTCGGCACCCCAGGCGCGCATCTCGGCAACACTAGAAGCACCGCCACGACCCAGCCTAAAGTCGCTGCCAACGCGAATCGATCGAATGTCGACCAGGCGCGACACCAGCGAGAGAAAATCAACATGGTCAAGCGCCGCAACCTCAGGCGTAAAGGGAACGGCCACCACCGCATCGACCCCGGTTTGAGCCAGGGCATGCAGACGGTCGGCCGTCGTCATCAATTTTTGAGCGGGCGAAGGGCTCACCACGACGTCCGGGTCGGGATCGAAGGTAACTACGAACGCCTTACAGCCATGGGCACGGGCATCACGGACAAGCGCCGCAATGAGCTCCTGGTGTCCACGGTGCACGCCATCGAACACGCCAATGGCGATCGAGGCAGCACCCAGGTGCTCACACTCATCAAACGCATCGGCAGTAACGATGCGAGCCTCGTCCGACTCGCCCGCGAAAAAAATACGCGCGAGCTCGTGAGCGGACAACATCATCGAACACCGCCGATGGCCTGCGGAAACACGTGCTCCATGACAAAGCGGCCACTCTCAATGCGGGCGAGCGCCTTAAGTCCCCCATCGAGCACCAACGCAAAAGGCGACTTCGAGGTATCGAAATCGGCAAGCGCACGCTCAACGGGAATGCGTCGGCCGCAGAGCAGATCGTCGGCAAGATTGCCAGGCAAGTCAACACGCGTGGCGCCCAGGGCCGCAATGGGATCCAGGGCAAAGCCAGCCGCGGACTCGGGAGAAAGCTCCTCCACCGCATGACAGGCGCCAATGGAAACAACACCGGAGGCCGTGCGGCGCAGCGCGGAAATGTGCGCGGCGCTCTCGCAGGCGCGGCCCAAGTCGCGAGCGAGCGCACGGATATAGGTGCCCTTGCTCACCGAGAACGCCACGGTCCACACACACGTATCACCTTCGCCTCCCACGGCGATCAGGTCGGCGGCATAGACCTCGACGGGGCGCGGAGGTAGGTCCACCGCATTGCCCTCGCGAGCAGACTTGTAGGCGCGAACGCCATTGACCGAGATAGCCGAAAACGCCGGCGGCACCTGCATCTGCGGACCCAGCATGGCGGCCAAGCGCTCACGGGCATAGGCAGGATCGCGGAGCTCGTTGGCAACAGCCGCCGTGCGGACCGCCTCGCCCTCCGCATCATCGGTATTGGTCTCGGCGCCAAACGAAATGTCGGCGACATAGCTTTTGGTATCGAGGGTTAGCATGCCCAGCAGACGGGTGGCCTGGCCCACGCCCACCACCATGACACCCGATGCCATGGGGTCGAGCGTGCCGGCATGGCCGACGCGCCGCTCATGGAGGGCGCGTCGGCAATGCGAAACCACGTCGTGGGACGTGCAGCCCACCGGCTTATCGACGGCGAGCAGCATATTCAGTTGAGAAGGCGTACGACGAGCCATGTACCATCCAAAAAGTTAAAGCTCGACGGTCACCGAAGCGGGATCCTCCCCTACCAGCTCGGCCAGCATGGGAAGTGCCACGGTGAGCGTCTCGAGAATCGTTCCGTTGTTGGAGAAACCGGCGGCGGCGGGATGTCCGCCTCCGCCAAAAGCAGCAGCGATCTCGGACACGTTGAGGTCGCCCTTGGAGCGCAGGTTGCCGCGCACCTTGGTATCGCCTTCAATGCCCTTCAGGAACAGGCAGACCTCGACGCCCATCACCGAGCGCACCACGTCAACTAGGCCGTCGCACTCATCCGAGGTGACACCGCAAGCCTCAAGGTCACTCTGGTACGCGTAACTATACGCGACGCGCCCGTGGGCCACCGTCTTGATGCGGCCCATAACGATGGACTTGAGGTGCAAAAACTCAACGCGCATGCTCTGGTAGACCTCGAGTGCCACACGCGCCGGATCGGCACCGTGGGCAACCAGACGCGAAGCTGCGTGGAACGCGGCGGCATCGGCGTTTTGGTACTGAAAACGGCCGGTATCGGTAACCAAACCACACAGCAGGCAAGTCGCAACGCCATCACGTGCGACAATGCCGCAATTGTCCAAGAAGCGGTCGATGATCATGGCGCAGGCTGCAGCTTCGACGCGCCTCAGGCTGAGCTCGGCAAACTCCTCGCGCGCCGGATGGTGATCGAAGCACACCACATGCTTGGAGCGACGAAGCACCTCGGCGGAATTATTGAGACGCTCGACGACCGGCACGTCCACCGAGATGAACAGGTCCGGATTGCCGGTGTACGCAGATGCCGGCACCAGGCGATCGGCACCCTCCATAAAGCGGTAGATGCGCGGAACCGGGTCATCGTCTGCCAGCAGCAGCGCAATGTCCTTGTTGGGGAAAAACTTCATAAGCGAGAGGCCCAGACCCAACACGGAGCCCAGGGCGTCGCCATCGGGAGAAGTGTGTCCCGAAATCGCAATGGAGGACGCACCCTCGATGAGCTCGAGGATGCGTCGCTGAATATCTGCAGACTCGCACGAGGCGAGGTCGGCGGAATTAGTCATCTAAAGCTGCCTCCTGGGCGGCGTCCGCTATCGGATAGCCGTCCTCGTCCTTTTCGATCGCAAGCGTGGCGGGAACGTTTTCCAGCGCACGCGTGATGCGCTCGGCCTCATCGGTCGAACGATCGATGCGAAAATCGAGCTCGGGCGTGACACGCCAATCGAGCGAGCGGGCCAACAGGCTGCGAATGCGGCCCTTGGCGCTGGCGAGCGCCTCCATGACCTCGTCGTAGCGGCTCGCATCGCACGACACGAACACGCGCGCGAACGAACGGTCCACCGCGACCTCGACCGCGGTCAAAGTAACCAGGTCGAGACGCGGATCGGAAACCTCAAAGAGCAGGATATAACCAAGCTTCTCGCGAAGCTGCTCGCCCAGACGGCGGGTTGCCTGCGTTTGCTTCATAGCGCTACCCCCTACTCGGTACGGGCAACCTGGTCGATGCGGTAACCCTCGATCTGGTCGCCGGGCTTGATGTCCTGGAAGTTCTCCAGGCCAATGCCGCCCTCGGAACCGCTCTTGAGGCTCTTGGCCTCGTCCTTGTAGTGGCGCATCGAGGCGATCTTGCCGTTGAAGACCACGATGCCGTCGCGCACCAGGCGCACGGAATCGGTCGCGGCGATCTCGCCCTCTTCGACGCGGACACCGGCGGCGATACCGACTTTGGGCACCTTGAAGGTGTCCAGAACGGTCGCGGTACCCGTGGAGACCTCGACCTCGGTGGGCTTGAGCATGCCGATACGGGCAGCGTCGAGCTCCTCGAGGCACTTGTAGATGACGTCGTAGCAACGGATCTCGACGCCCTCGCGCTCGGCGGCGGAGCGGGCCTTACCGTCGGGACGGACGCCAAAGCCGATGATGATGGCGTTGGAGGCGTCGGCCAGGACGACGTCGGTCTCGTTGATGGCACCAACGGCGGAGTGGATCGTGTTGATGCGGACCTCGGACTGATCCATCTTGTCGAGCGAGTCCTGAAGGGCCTCGATGGAACCCTGGACGTCGGCCTTGATGATCAGGTTGAGCTCCTTGACCTCGGCGTCGGCGATGGTCTCGAAGAGGTTCTCGAGCGTCACGTGCTTCACGCGGCTCTGCTCCTCGATACGGGCCTTGAGCGAACGCTCGTCGGCCAGGGCGCGAGCCTCGCGCTCGTCCTCGAACACGCGGAACTCGTCGCCGGCGTTAGGGACGGACTGCAGGCCCAAGATCTCGACGGCGTCGGAAGGACCGGCCTCGGTGACGGCGTTGCCCTTGGGGTCGAGCATGGCGCGGACGCGGCCATAGGTGAGGCCAGCGACCAGCGTGTCGCCCACGTGCAGGGTACCGCGGGTCACGAGCACGGTAGCGACCGAGCCGCGGCCCTTGTCGAGCTTAGCCTCGAGGACGTTGCCGGAGGCAAAGGTGTCCGGGTTGGCCTTAAGCTCGAGCACGTCAGCCTGGAGCAGCACGGTCTCCAGAAGGTCGTCGATACCGATCTTCTGCTTGGCCGAGATGTTGACGAACATGTTCTGTCCGCCCCACTCCTCGGGGATGATGCCGTACTCGGTGAGCTCCTGGCGCACGCGATCGGGGTTGGCGCCCGGCTTATCGATCTTGTTGACGGCAACGACGATGGGAACGCCGGCGGCCTTGGCGTGGTTGATCGACTCGATGGTCTGAGGCATGACGCCGTCGTCGGCAGCCACGATCAGAATGACGATGTCGGTCACCTTGGCGCCGCGGGCACGCATGGCCGTAAAGGTCGCGTGACCGGGGGTATCGATGAAGGTGATCTTGCGGTCGTTGATCATGACCTGCGAAGCGCCGATGGCCTGCGTAATGCCGCCCGCCTCGCCGGCAGCGACGCCGGTGTGACGGATGGCGTCGAGCAGCGACGTCTTACCGTGGTCGACGTGGCCCATGACGGTGACGACCGGGGCGCGGGGCTTAAGGTCGGCGGGATCGTCGTAGAACGAGAAGGTGTTCTCCTCCTCGGGGGTGATGATCTTGATCTGACGGCCCAGGTCGTCGGCAACGAGCTCGACGAGGTCGTCGGACATGGACTGCGTCATGGTAAGCGGCGTGCCCAGCAGGAACAGGCGCTTGATGATGTCGTTGGCCGGAACGTCGAGCGCCTCGGCGAGCTCCTGGACGGTAACGCCCTGGGAAACCTTGATGGCGTCGAGCTCCTCGGGGTTCACGCCCTGGGCCAGCGCCTCCTCTATCTTGCGCTCCTCCTGAGCCTTGGCAGCCTCGCGCTCGCGCTTCTCCTTGCGCTTCTTGCGGCGACCGGTGGACTCGCGAGAGGCCTCCTCGACGGCAGCACGAGCCTCCTCGAGCACCTTCTCGCGGCTGTACTCCTCGGCCTCGCGAGCCATGCGGCTATAGTGGTCCTCTTCGTTGTTGTGACCGCCCTTGCGCTTCTTGCCCTTGCCCTGCTTGTCGGGGTTGGGGAAGTCCATGCCGGCAGCGACGTTGTTGCTGGCGTTGGTGCGATGGCTGTGCGGACGGCTCTCGGAGGCGTTGCGCTCGGAGTTGTTGTCGGAAGCGTTGCGATCGTTACGACGGCCACCACGGCGGTCGTTATTGCCGCCACGACGGTTACCGCGCTCGGCGGCGCGCTCGGCCTTGGCCTTGTCCTCAGCGTCCTTCTTCTCCTTGAGCACGGTCTCCTGTGCGGCGATCTGGTCGAGCAGCGAACGGAAGCGCGAACCGGAGTCGGAAGCGGGAACGGCGCGGCGCTGGGCCTCGCGAGCAGCCTCCTCCTTCTCGCGGGCAAGGCGCTCCTGCTCGGCCTTCTTCTTGGCCTCGGCCTCGGCGCGGGCTGCCTCCTCGGCAGCCTGGGCTGCGGCAAACTGGCGGCGCTCCTCCTCGCGTGCCTTCTCGGCGGCGATGCGCTCGCGCTCGGCCTCGGCGGCGCGGGCGGCCTCCTCAGCGGCAGCTGCCTGCTCCTCGGCTTGCTTGGCGGCCTCGACTTCCTGAGCGCGGGCCTCGATCACCGAGGCAAGCTGCTTGCGGACCATGGCGACATAGGCGTCCTCCAAGGTGGAGGAAGCGGACTTAGCGGGAATCTTCATATCGGCGAGATGACCCATCAGTTCCTTGGAGGTCATGCCGAACTCTTTGGCCAGGGTGGACACACGGACTTTTGCCATATGACTTCACCTACCCTTTCTGGCACCTTGGGTGCCTAGAGACTGAACGAGCGTGGGAGATGCGCCGGGACCTGCCCGGCGCGACCGCGCGCTAGATCAGGTCCTCCGCATCATCGAAGGCGTCGGTGTCGTGGACACCGCAGAAACGGGAGCCGGGACGAGCCTGGTTGCGGCACTGGATGCCGTCCTCGGACACGTACTCGCAGCGACGGACGTCCTCGTCCTCCTCGTCACCGATCAGGTCGGCGGCAGGCTCCTCGTGAACGGGAACGTTCTTGAGGATGTCGGCGGCAAGCGTCTCGGACTTGATGTCGATGTGCCAGCCGGTCAGGCGCGCGGCGAGGCGGGCGTTCTGGCCCTCCTTGCCGATGGCGAGGGACAGCTGGTCGTCGGGCACGATGACGCCGGCGTAGGCCTTCTCCTCGTCGATGAGGACGCGGGTGACCTTAGCGGGCGACAGGGCGTTGGCGACGTAGACGGCAGGATCGGCATCCCACAAGATGACGTCGACGCGCTCGCCACGGAGCTCGCCCACGACAGCGCGAACACGGCTGCCCTTGGGGCCGACGCAGGCGCCCACGGGATCCAGACGGTCGTCGAGCGAGTGGACGGCAACCTTGGAACGCTGGCCAGGCTCGCGGGCGATTGACTTGATCTGGACGGTGCCCTCATAGATCTCGGGCACCTCCTGCTCAAACAGACGACGCATGAGCTCGGGGTGGGTACGGGAGATGACAATCGGCGGACGGCTGTGCTCGCCACGAACCGGCTGCAGGTTGGAGTTGGGGTCGCGAACGTCGATGATCACGGCCTTGATGTGCTGGTTGTGCAGGTAGCGCTCGCCCATCGGACGCTCGTTGCGCTCGTTCTCGTAACGGCGCTGATCGAAGTGCGGCAGCTCGGCCTCGACGCCTTCGCGAATCTTGACGATCGTGAAGTCAGGCGTGGACTGCAGCACGGTACCGCTGATGAGGTCACCGATGCGGCCGGAGAACTCCTCGTAGATCTGCTCGCGGGCGGAGTTGCGCACGATGGCGTTGATCTCGGCCTTGGCGTGCTGGGCGGCGATGCGACTCGTGTTCTTGGGGGTGACGTCGATCTCCTCGAACTCGGTGAAGTTGCCCTCCTCGTCCATGGAATCGTCGATCGGCTCCAGGCGGTAGACGTAGATCTTGCCGGTGGTGCGGTCGATGGTCACCTTGGCGCCCCACTCAAGATGCAGGATCTCGGCATAGCTCTTGGCAAGCGACTGCTCCAGGCGGTCGATCAGGTAGAGCTGGTCGATGTGCTTCTCCTGGCAAAGCTCCATCAGGGCGGACATCATGTCGGATGCTGCCATCTTACTTTCCTTCCTTCGCGGGCTTGAAGTCGTAGGTGGGCTTCAACTTGCACTTTTTAACATCAGAGAAATCGAGAGTGACGGACTCGCCGTCCTCGAGCTCGAGGGTCACGTCGGTCTCGGTCGCAGCGGCAATCTTGCCGGCGTACTTGCGACGGCCCTCGGTAGCGGTGGAGGTGAGCTCACAGTTCTCGCCAACAAAGCGGGCAAAGTCGCACGGGCGGCGCAGCGGGCGCGCCATGCCCGGGCTCGACACCTCAAGCGTATAGCTCGAAGAGATAGGGTCGAGCTCCTCAATCACATCGCCGACCCACTTGGTGTTGGCCGTGACGTCGTTGAGAGACAGGCTCTGACCCTCGGCACCCTCGATACGCACGCGCACGCAGGGGGCCTTGGTGGCGCCCACGAGCTCGACGTCGACGATGTCGACATCGTGCTGGGGAGCGACGGCCTCGAGCGCGTCGATGATCGCCTGCTCGGTCTTGGTCTTGACCATTGCGGCACCTCCATCCATACAAAAAAGAAGCGGGGCCGAAACCCCACTTCTTTCAATTACAACTTCATTTGCAAGCAAACTATAGCAATACCTGCGCAAACGTGCAAGCACAACGCAAACCCGCAGGTCAGCGTGCCCACAGGTTCTCCACAAGAATAGGACAATTGGACCGGAAGTACCGTGCGGAGCGCACCCGGAAGCGCAAGAACGGGCCGTGCGTCCCAATTCGATGGCCCGTTCGGGCCCCAAGGGCGTTCCGCCCCTAGCCTCTATCGCTCAGACTGACGCTAAGGGTTATTTTGCAGCAAGTCAGCCGTTCGCCCACGCAACGGCAAACCGTACCAGGACCTCTACGGCAAGGAGGCACACATGAAACGTCTCGGCACCCTCTGCGCAACCGTGCTCGCCATTGCAGCGTGTTCGTTCGCCCTCGCGGGCTGCGGCAACACGAACGGCAAAACCGGGCCAAGTGAGCCAGATCCCGGAAGCACCGAAGCCGTGGAGGAAACAGAGCCCTCGGAAAGCTTCGATAAAATCAACGAAGACGAAGTCGATCCCCTGGGCCTGGGCCCCGAACCCCAAGAACAGTTTCCCATCGATCTAGAGGCGGATGAGAACATCCATGTCACCTGCGTTGGTAAGGACACCGACGGCTACGGCGACGCCGTGCTGGTCTTTACAGTGACCAATAACACCGGTGTCGACATGATGTTTGGCGATGTGGACTCCTACGCCTACGTCAACGGCAAGGTCCGCGACGTGCGCATGCGCCAGCCAGTCGCCGCGGGCGAGGAGACACAGGCCCTGCTCACCTTTGTCGGCACGTTCGACGACCACGACTTTGATGTGAACAACGACCTCAACGACATCTACCTCAATATTTGGATGTTCGAGGAGGCAACGGGCAACGTCTACTTTAGGGACCTGGTGCACATCCCGTAAAAGGCAGGGCTAGGCTAAGCGGCAAACCGATAGATAAAACGAGGGGCGATCCAACCGGATCGTCCCTCGTCTTTTGCATGTCAGCTTTGCGCGTGACGCTTACTTGACCACCAGGTTGACCAACTTGCCGGGCACGCAGATGGCCTTGACAACCGTCTTGCCCTCGAGCCACTTGGCGACAGCGGCCTCGGCGGCAGCCTGCATCTCCTCGTTGGAGGCGTCGCGGGCCACGTCAATACGACCACGGACCTTGCCGAGCACCTGGACGACGATCTGCACCGTGTCCTCGATGGACTCGGCCAGGTCGAACTCGGGCCAGGCGGCGGTGTAGGCGTTGCCCTCGCAGCCGAGTGCCTCGTGCCACAGCTCGTCGGCCCAGAACGGGCAGATGGGGGCAAGGACGCTCACGATGTCCTTGGCCACGCCGTAGCACAGGGCCTTGTCGCGGGCAGCGCCCTCGGTGGCATTGAGGTAGGCGCTCGCGGCGTTGACGAGCTCCATAACGGCCGAGATCGCGGTGTTGAACTGGCCGCGGTCGTAGTCCTCAGTACACTTTGCGATGGTGCGGTGACGCTCGCGATAGAGCTTCATCGCAGCCTCGTTGAGCACGGACTTATCGAAGGCAACGTTGGCGTCGCCGGACTGGACGAGCTGCCACACGATACGCCAGGCGCGCTTGATGAAGCGGTTGGCGCCCTCGACGGCCTTGGGATCCCAGTCAAAGTCCTTCTCGGGCGGGGCGATAAACAGAATCGCCAGACGCATGGTATCGGCGCCGTAGGGCTCGATGACCGAGCTCGGGGGCACGACGTTGCCCTTGGACTTGGACATGGTGTCGCCGTTCTCGTCCTTGACCATGCCCTGGCACAGCAGGTTGGTGAAGGGCTCGTCCACGTTCAGCAGGCCCAGGTCGCGCAGTGCCTTGGTAAAGAAGCGGCTGTAGAGCAGGTGCAGAATGGCATGCTCGATGCCACCGATGTAGTTATCGACGGGCATCCAACGATCGGCCGCCTCACGGGAGAAGGGCAGCTCGGTGTTGTGCGGGTCGGTATAGCGCAGGTAATACCAGCTAGAGCAGGTGAAGGTGTCCATGGTATCGGTCTCGCGCTTGGCCGGGCGGCCGCAGACCGGGCAGGTGGTCTCGTAGAACTCCTTGCACTCGGCGAGGGTCTCGCCGGCACCCAGGTCAAGGTTCTCGGGCAGCGTCACCGGCAGCTGGTCCTCGGGCACGGGCACGATGCCGCAGTGCTCGCAGTGGATGGCCGGGATGGGGTTGCCCCAATAACGCTGGCGGCTGATGAGCCAGTCGCGCAGACGGAACTCGACCTTGCGACGGCCGCAGCCCATGGCCTCGAGGTCGGCCACGATCGCGGCCTCGCCCTCGGAGTGCTTGCCGCCACGCATGCCGGTGTACTTGCCGGACTGGACGAGCGTGCCCTCGGCAGCGTGGGCGCAATCCCAGTCGACGGTCTCGGCATGGAAGGTATCGATGGTCTCGCCGCTGGCCTCGACGGCAGCGCGGTCGTCATCGTCCAGGATGATCGGCACGATGGGCAGGTCGTACTTGCGGGCGAACTCAAAGTCGCGCTGGTCGCCGCAGGGAACGGCCATGACAGCGCCGGTGCCATAGTCGGCCACGACGTAGTCGGCAACCCACACGGGGACCTTCTCGCCGTTGACGGGGTTCACAACATAGCGGCCCGTAAAGGCGCCATGCTTTTCGAGGGTGCCCTGGGCACGCTCGACGGCAGAGATGTGCTTGGAGTCCTCGACGATCTTGGTGACGGCCTCCTCGTACTCCGTGCCCTCGACGAGCTCGTGCAGACGGGCGTACTCGGGAGCCAGGACAAAGAAGGAGACGCCAAAGAGCGTATCGGCACGCGTGGTGAAGACGGTGATCTTACCCTCGTCGCCCTCGATGGGCTCGCCATCCTTATCGCACAGGGTAAAGTCGACCTCGGCGCCCTCGGAGCGGCCGATCCAGTTGGCCTGCATCTGCTTGACGCGCTCGGGCCAGCCGGGGAGCTTCTCCAGGTCGTCGAGCAGCTCCTGGGAGTACTCGGTGATCTTGAAGTACCACTGCTCCAGGTCGCGCTTCTCGGGCTCGGTGCCGCAGCGCCAGCACTTGCCCTCGGTCACCTGCTCGTTTGCCAAAACGGTCTTGCAGGTGGGGCACCAGTTGACCGGGTTCTTCTTACGGTAGACCAGGCCCTTTTCCCACAACTTCTCAAAAATCCACTGACCCCAGCGATAGTAGTCGGGGCTGCAGGTCTTGACCATGCGATCCAGATCGTAGGAGAAGCCCATGCGCTTCATCGTGGCGAGCGCCTGGTCCATGTTCTTATACGTCCAGGCGGCAGCCTGCGTATTGTGCTTGATGGCGGCGTTCTCCGCGGGCAGGCCAAAGGCGTCGAAGCCGATGGGATGCAACACGTCGTAGCCGCGCATGCGGGCCTGACGGGCCATGGCATCGCCGATGGTGTAGTTGCGCGCGTGGCCCATGTGCAGGTCGCCCGACGGATACGGGAACATCTCGAGCACGTACTTCTTGGGCTTGCTGGCGTCGGTGTCGACGGCAAAGAGGTTGGAGTCCTCCCAGGCCTTCATCCACTTGGACTCAATGGCCTGTGCGTCGTAGGCAGGGATCTCGTCCTTATGATCTGTGCAATCGCACATATCAGCTCCTTTAATCTTTAATGGGGTCGGTCGGCTTAGCTTTATTCGCTACTGCGGACAGTCCTGCGCAAGACGAAGAGCACATCAAGTGCTCTTCTTTGCGTGCGGAACTTGTAGCGAACAAAGCTAAGCCGCCCGACCCTAAGGTTGACTCGACTGATGATAGCAAATACAACAAGCGAGATGCCTGCGACTTACAGGCATCTCGCTTTATCTAAATAACGTGGTTGAAATTCAACCTTTTATTTGTTGCCCGCCACTGGTTTGGCGGGTTTTCCACGTGCCGCAGATTGCTGTGAAAGAGGAGCGAAGCGTACTTATATACGTGAGCGACGGTTTGAACGGCAAGGTGCGGTACTTGGGAAAGCCGCTTATCGATAGGACACGGACTGTTGGGAGTCCTTGACTACTACGTCGTGGGCTCCGCCTTCGACGATGGAGGTGGAGCTGACCAAGGTCAGGCGTGCCTTTTCCTGGAGCTCGGGGATCGAGAGAGCGCCGCAGTTGCACATCGTGGACTTGACCTTGTAGAGCGTGCCGCCCACGCCGTCCTTGAGGGAGCCGGCATAGGGAACGTAAGAGTCGACGCCCTCGACGAAGCTGAGCTTCGCGGCGCCGCCCAAGTCGTAGCGCTGCCAGTTGCGGGCACGCGCAGAACCCTCGCCCCAGTACTCCTTCATGTACTGACCGTTCACGTTGACGCGCTCGGTAGGGCTCTCGTCAAAGCGAGCGAAGTAACGGCCCAACATCATAAAGTCGGCACCCATGGCAAGGGCGAGCGTCATGTGGTAGTCGTAGACGATACCGCCGTCGGAGCACACGGGCACGTAGATGCCAGTCTCCTCGTAGTACTCATCACGAGCGCGGCAGACGTCGATCAGCGCGGTGGCCTGGCCGCGGCCGATGCCCTTGGTCTCGCGGGTGATGCAGATGGAACCGCCGCCGATACCGACC
>CAKUHM010000017.1 GCA_934655835.1 uncultured Collinsella sp.
CGCAGCCACGTCTTGACGGCGCCGGCGTAGCTCACGTTGCCCTCGAGCACGTACTCGGTCACGCCGTCCATGCGCCACGCAAGCGAGCTCGAAAGCCCATGCAAGCTGGCGACAAACTCGTCGCCCACGTTCATCATGACCGAACTGCCGGTGCCATAGGTCGCCTTGGCCATGCCGCGGCTGTGGCAGCCTTGCGCAAACAGGGCGGCGTGGCTGTCGCCGAGCACGCCATGAATGGGCACGGGCGCCGGCAAAAAGCCGCCCAGGTCCGTTGTGCCGAACAGACCGTCGGAATCGGTCACCTGCGGCAGGCAGGCCGGATCGATGCCAAAGGCCTCGCACACCGGCTCGCTCCAGCAGCCGTGGCGCAGGTCGAACAGCTGCGTACGGCTGGCGTTGGACCAGTCGCAGCGGAACTCGGCGCCGCCCGTGAGCGTCCAGACAACCCAGGCGTCAATCGTGCCCAGGCACAGCTCGCCCGCCGCAGCAGCCTCGGCTGCCGCCGGCACGTTTGCGAGAATCCAAGCCATCTTGCCCGCCGGATAGTAGGGCGAGAGCACCAAGCCTGTCGTGTCGCGCACCAGCTCGGCCACGCCCTCGCGCGCGGCCAGCTCGTCGCACAGCTCGCGGGCGCGGGCGCACTGCCACACCACGGCGTCGCACAGCGGCTCGCCCGTCGCGCGGTTCCAGGCAACGGTGGTCTCGCGCTGGTTGGAGATGCCAATGCCGGCGACGTCGGCCGGGTCGACCCCGGTCTCCTCCACCACGGCACGCGCCACGGCCAGGACGTTGGCCGCAATCTCGGCCGGATCATGGCTCACCCAGCCGGCCTCGTTGACGATCTGGCGATGCGAGCGGTCGGCACGATGGATCAGATGGCCGCCCTCGTCCACCAGCAGCGCCTTGGTGCCCTGCGTGGACTGATCGATTCCGATGATGTAGCGGCCCATGGCCACCCCTTTCAAAATGAATGTGACAAAGGGACGGTCCCTTTGTCACATTCCAATTACTCTGCGGGCAGGAAGTCCTTAACGGCCTCGGCAATTCCGGTGCCCGTAAGTCCGTAGTGTGCGAAGACCTCGGGGCTCGTACCGGTGATGACCGGCGCGTCGGGCAGGCTCAGGCACTTGACCGGACGCGGGCAATGCTCGCCCACAACCTGCGCGACCATGGAACCCAGGCCACCGAAGGGGCTGTGCTCCTCGACGGTCACGACAGCGCGCGTGGCACCGGCGGCCTCGATCACGGCCTCGGCGTCGAGTGGCTTGACGCAATACATGTCGAGCACCGTTGCCGAGATGCCCTGCTCGGCCAGCAGGTCGGCGGCGTCCACGGCATGGCGGACCATCTCGCCGGTGGCGACGATCGTCACATCGGTGCCGCGGCGCACCCAGGTGGCTCGGTCCATCTGGAACGGGCACTCGTCCTCGGTGTACACGTCCTCGACCGGGTTGCGGCCCACGCGGATGTAGGCCGGCTTATTGTCGGCGACCAGCGCGCGCACGAGCTCGGCGGTCTGGAAGCGGTCGCTCGGCAGATACACGCGCATGTTTGGGATCGCGCTCATGGCGGCGATGTCCTGCGCGGAGTGGTGGCTCATACCCAGGGCGCCGTAGGACACGCCGCCCGAGATGCCGATGATCTTGACGTTGGTGTTGGAGTACGAAACGTCGACCTTACACTGCTCATACGAACGCGTGGTCACAAAGGACGCCGGCGAGGCGGCCCAGGCCTTCTTGCCGCACGAAGCCATGCCGGCGGCAATGCTCACCAGGTCCTGCTCGGCGATGCCGACCTCGACGGACTGCTGGGGATACTGATCGAAGAACGGCGTGAGCGACGCGGAGCCACGGGAGTCGGAGCACAGGACGACGATGTCCTTATCGGTCTCGGCGGCCTCGAGCAGCGTGTCGCAGATAACCTTGCGGTTGGCGATCTTGTTAGCCATTGATGGCCTCCTTATGGGCAGCGAAATCGGCGATGATCTGGGCATATTCCTCGTCGTTGGGCAGGTGATGGTGCCAGCCGGCCTTGTCCTCCATGACGGGCGAACCGTAGCCCTTCACCGTGTTGAGGATGATGACCGTGGGCTTACCCTTGGTCTCGGCGGCAAGCGTCAGCGCGGCGTCGATGGCCTGGACGTCGTTGCCCGGAATGGACAGCACGTTCCAACCGAAGGCGGCCCAGCGCTCCTCCTGCGAGTCCTGCTTCATGACATCCTCGGTGCTGCCGCTGATCTGCAGGCGGTTGCGGTCCACGAGCGCGCACAGGTTATCGAGCTGGTAGTTGCCGCCGCTCATGGCGCCCTCCCAGACCGAGCCCTCGGCAAGCTCACCGTCGCCCATGATGGTGTAGACGCGGTAGTCGCGACCGTCCATCTTGCCGGCGAGCGCCATGCCCACCGCCACGGGCAGGCCGTGACCGAGCGAACCCGAGTTCATCTCGATGCCCTTGAGCTTGTTGTTGGGATGGCCGATGTAGGGGCTGCCGAACTTGGAGAAACGCGCCTTGACGTCGTCGAGGTCCAGATAGCCCTCGTGGCACAGCACGGCGTAGTAGGCCTCCATGGCATGGCCCTTAGAGAGGACGAAGCGATCGCGGTTGGGATCGTCGACGGTCTCGGGCGAAATGTTCAGATGGTTGGCGTAGAGGGTCATGAGCGCGTCGATTACCGACATGTCGCCGCCGATGTGGCCGCCGGCGCCGGCCATGATGATGTCGACGCAATCGCGGCGGAGGTCCCAGCGCAGGGACTCAAGCTCTTCGATAGTTGCCATTTCTACTCTCCTCGCAGGTAGGCTTTGACGTCTTCTTCGATGGGGTCGTACAAATCCGGCTGGATGCCGATGTACTTGCACGCCTCGTAGAGCACCGGCACCACGTTGCTGTGGATGGCCACGCAGTGGTGGATGTAGGGGCCCTCGACGATCTTGGCCTCGAGGCGCTTGAGGTTCTCGACCTCGACCCACAGGTAGGTGCCCATGCCGGCCGGGCCGTCGATGCCGCGGGCGTTGCCCAGCAGTAGCGAGTACTCGCCGTTGTCGCCGTCAAAGCGAGCAAGGGTGAGGTCTCCGTGCTTGGCCTCGGCCGTCAGCGCGCCGGGGTGATCGAACGCCAGCGGGTAGGTGAGCTTGGGCTTGACGGCCGCGCAGCTGCAGGGCCAGGGGCCGCAGTGCTGCAGAAGCTCGCCGTTCTCGTTGTCGGGGTGACGGACGGTCCAGTCAGCGAACATGCCGCGGTGACGGCCAAGATCGGCGGCCTCGACCATGAGCGCGGTGATAGCGCCGTGGATGTCGGTCTCGCACACGATGGGGATACCCATCTCGTTGAGAATGGCGTTGGCGGCGCAGGGCATAATGCCTAGCTCGTCCTGCAGGGCATTCCAGCACTGGATGGCGCCAGCGTTGCAGCCGTACTTCTCGACCAGGCGCTTCATGGCGATGGCGAGTCCTGCGACCGCGGGGACCTTGTCCTCGGGGATGCAGATCTCAAAGCTGTCGGCGATGTGGGCGAGCATGGCGGACATGGCCTGCTCGTCGGCCTGAGCGTCACGCACAGCCTGAACTAGCTCGGTCATGGGGATGGGCGAAAGCTGTATGTTGAACTTCTCGAGCAGCTCGCCCTCGTTGCACATGGTCGACCAGAAGTCGAACGGACGGGTGGCCATCTGCAGGATGCGGGTGTGCTTGAAGGTCTTAACGACGTTGCACACGGCCAGGAAGTCCCAAACGCCACGCTCGAACTCGGGATCGGTCAGGCGGCAGTTGGTCATGTAGGTGAAGGGGACCTGGAAGCGGCGCAGAACCTTGCCGGTGGCGAACAGGCCACACTGGCTGTCGCGCAGGCGGGTGCCGTCGGGCTCGGGGCGCTCGTCGCGCGGGCCCCACAGCAGCACGGGCAGGCCGAGCTCGCGGGCAAGGCGGGCGCAGACGTACTCGGTGCCAAAGTTGGCGTGACAGAGCATGATGCCGTCGACGCCCTCGGCGCGGAACTTCTTGACGATGGGCTCGATATGGCTGTCGTCGAACAGCAGGCCCTCGTCGTTGATGTCGTCGATATCGACGATGTCGACGCCGATCTCGCGCAGACGGTCAGCCGTCAGGCCGCGATACTTGATCGCGTCCGGCGCGCTAAAGATACTGCGGCGCGTAGGCACAAAACCGAGCTTGATCTTATCCATGTACGTCCTCCCCTAGTCACATGTTCAGTAAACAGACGCATGTTTCGTTTTGTTTCTGTTTACTAAATGTTTTACTCTTTTGTTTAGAAGTGTAACGCGAAATACCCGTAAACGGTAGAGAAATCAGCCTAAACGGTATGTAAACAATCTGAACATACAAGGGGAACAAAAAGAGGGCCCCGAAGGGCCCTCCCTATCCGCACATGTATGTAAACGAATCAACACCGCCCTGTTACCGCGAGTACACCACCCACGGTGATAAGCCGGCAGCAAAGTCCGTGGCTAAGCGCCCATCTTGCGATAGACGTCCACGAACTCCTTGGCCAGGATGCCAAAGCCCTCGGCACTCATAAGCTGGTCCTCGGCATGGACGACCAAAAGGTCGATGCTCAGGTCCTCGCCGGCAGCCGTCTGCTGGACAAGGCCGCCGTGAGCCGCGTGACCCTCGGCATAATGCTGCTGGCCCTCGGCGATCTTTGCCTCGGCCTCTTCGAACTTACCGTCGCGGGCCAGGTGAATCGCATCGATATAGCAGCTACGCGCGCAGCCGACGCCTGCAATGATCTGAAAGCTCTGAAGCTGAATCTCTTCCGTCGTCATGCTTACAGCCCCATCAGTTCCTTAGCCTGGGCAAGCGCCTTGGCGCCGTCCATCATGCCGTAGGTGGTCATGGGGATCACGCCCACCGGCACCTCGGGACATGCGGCGCAGACCTCGTCCTTGGCATAGCCAACCTGCGGCCCAAGCAGGATGCAGTCGGCATTGCGGCCAATGGTCGCGGCCTCGTTGACGGCGTGGGCGGAGACCTCGCACTCCAGACCCTCGGCGTCAGCAGCCTTCTTGATGTTCTTCATGATGATGCTCGTGGACATGCCGCCGGCGCACATTAGAACGATGTTTTTCATTGCAGTTCCTTTCCTGTAACCCCTCACAGGGACTTATATGTTTCGGCGATCAACGCGATCGGCCGAACCTTCGAACTTGTGGACAATGACCTACTCAGCAGAAGCCTTTGCAGCAGCTTCCTCGGCCAGTGCCTCCTTATCGGCCATCTTGACGAACGGGATAAACAGCAGTCCGACCAGCAGGATTGCGGCGAGGACGATTGCGACCAGGCCAATGCCGCCCGTAAAGAAGTTGCTGATGGGCAGCGGCACGACAAACGGCATGGAAATGGTCGGGTTAAATGCATTGCCCAGACCGAGCATCAGGCCGACGGCGGCAGCAATGCAGGCCACGGGCTTGAGCAGGATGTAGGGGATGAACATATAAGGGTTCATGGCAATGGGCGTACCGAAGATGATGGGCTCGGAGATGTTGAAGAGTGCGGGCACCAGGGCAATCTTGGAGAGGGCCTTGTAGCGCTCGGACTTGGCCGTGAGCAGCGCAAGCTCCATGCCAAGGGCGTCAACAGAACCGACAGAGAACATGATGATGAACGACAGGTACGGCAGTGGCTGGCCGGCAACGAATGCCTCGGTGTTGGCAAGAGCGCAGGCCTGGATAACCGGCATGTACACGCCCATCAGGACGCTGGGGTGGATACCAAAGAAGAACAGCAGGTTGCACAGCGTAAAGTAAATGACAACGGCCCAGGGGCTGGAGCCCAGGAACATAACGGGAGTGGCAATGGTGCTGTTGATGAGGTTAAAGACATCGCCGAAGCTCGTCATGCCCATGCCCCACTTAACCAGAGCAGCCGTGGTGAAGATGACGATGGCGCAGAACATCGGAGACAGCGAATCGGTAACAAACTGCGGGACGGAATCGGGCATGGGAATAGCCATATGCTTCATAAGGAAGTTGAGCGCCTTGGGCACGATCAGTGCCACGAGCAGTGCCACGAACAGGCCCGAGCTTCCCAGATAGCTGGTGGCGATAAACGTGGAGCCATCCTCGGCATGACCCAGCGGGATCAGGAGGAGCAAGACACCGATGGCAGCGACCGTCGACGTAAGGCCCTTGTTCTCGAGCACCTTGCCGTAGGCGTACGAAACCGAGGCGCACATGTAAATGGCGCCGAGGTTCATGGTGACGACCAGCACATCGCTAATCGTCGCCGACATGCCGGTGCTGGTAAGGAACGCCTGCAGCGGCGGAATCGGCAGTCCGTTGATAATAGACAGCAGCGCCACGCCCAACGTAACGGGCATGGTCGACATCATGCCGGACATAAGACCCTTTACGACCTTAAAGCTGCTCACCTTGTGGGCAATGGGGCCCACATGCTTCTCGAGGAAGCCCTGCATCGAATCGAGAACGCTCATTTCGTGTCCACTGATCCTCTCTTAACGGTTCACGTAGTTGTCAAGCGGGAAATTGCGGCCGACTCTTTCCCGCCTATGACCAAAGAAAAATATGGTTATGCCTTGCGCTCGAGGGTGAGGAGCCAGTCTCCAACCTCGGGTTTATCAGGCAGGGTGATGCTGTCCGTGGCGGCAAGGGCGTCCTCGCCGTCACGGTATGCGCCCGTGCGAGGGTTAAACCATCGGCTTGCATAGGCAGCGCCCGTCGGCACACCCTCGATAGCAAGCTTTTGGCGCACGGTATCGCCAAAGTACGCGACGATGCGCGAAAGGTCCTGGTTGGCGGTTGCCAGCGGAGCCTTGTTGGCAAACAGGTTGCCCGCATCGGTCGTTTCGTAGGGAGCGAGCTCCCAGAAGTGATTGTCTTCGTAGAAGGAACGCATGTAGCCCATCTGGACCGCACCTTCTCCGTCTACCGCCTGGGCCCAAGTAATGCCAAAGCGGTTGAAGATCGCCATAAAGGGGTCGAGCTCCTCAGGGCTTTCCCACACGTTGTCCCAGATTCCCTGGGCTCCGTAGGTATAGCCGGCGCCGCCGGCCTGCATGCAGATATACGCCACGCGGCGCAGCATGTCTGCGGTGCACAGGCGCGTACCCATCTCCTCGAGCGTCGAGCAAAACTCGTAGAGCGCCTCGCCCTCAACGAAGGGCTTGTCGTCATGAGCTGCCAGATAGTCAAAGTAGTCGCTTGCCTTGATGAGGTAATCGCCGTGACCGGCCTGGTTGAGCGTAAAGTCCATCCAGGGTTCATCCTGGTAGTAATCGGCAAAGGGGCGCTCGTTGGTATAGTGCGCCGTCGCCAGATGACCATAGCCGTCGCGTGCCTCGATCTCCAAGGCGACCTCACGCCAGCCGTCAAGCATGGCGGCTCGACCTTCTTTGCGGTATCCGGCAACCTCGCCGGCAAGCGTCCACACCATCGGATATGCACCGTAGCGCGCCACCAGGTAGCGGGCGAGGTGCTTTTGGTGTTCCACGGCATGCTCGCCGAGAATGGCAAACGCCCACGCTTGCCCAAGTGCGTTCACTAAGCCCGCATCGGCGATATAGGCCATACGGCGGTCGAGCTCCCGCTGGTAGAAGGCCACATTAGGCACATCTTCCACACCCTTGGCCATGCCACCGTCAATCCAATAGCGATCACCTGCGCCCATGTCAGAGCGCAGGTTGGTCTGATAGACGGTAAAGCCCTGCTTGACGCGCAGATCGACCATGCCGCGAAATTGGCTTGTCATGCCGGGGTGGTTCGACGCATCCCAGCTCTCACGGTAGGCAAACTCCCAATGGGTATCGCCCAGCCAAAAGAACGGCGTACCATCTGAATAGGCAAACATGCGCGAATCGTCTGCAACGCGGATAAAACCGTGGCGATACAGATCGAGGTCGCCCGCGTACGGCACGGCCTCGACGCGGCCCGTGCAGCCATTAAGACCGGTCTGCTCGAGAGCCTCGATAACATAGTTCCAGGCACCCAGCTCGGTCGGGGCAAACGACACGCAGTAGGTACGCCCACCATCCCAGTAGGCCTCGCGGCGAATTACCCTGCCACTCGGGCCGGTGAACTCCGCCCAAATCTCAACGTCTAAAAACGGGTTATCGAACGAACAGGCGCTCTCAAACGTCAGTACAACCGGGCGCCAAATCTCGGCAACAGCGGCTTGATTCAACGTCATATCCATTGCAGACCCCTCTCCGGTCTTAGTCCTGCTAGTTCAGTCCTCGCTCACGAGCGGATGCCATGGCAAAGTCAACGATCGCTTGGGCATCCTCGGCACAAATAAAGCCTTGTGACACCTCGATCGCCGTATCGCGCTCACACAGAGCGCGATAGTTTTCGAGCGACCCGTACAGCTCTTTGAGCATCGATGCCGAGAACGACTCCATGTGGCCAAACAGCCCGTCCTTATCGCTCGTTTTATCGACCGTGCCCTGCCCCGGCTCCACCAAGCTCGTGTTGGAGTAGCGGGCAAACGGATGCTCGAGCAGGCAGGTGCGAAGTCCGCCCTTGGTATTTCCCAGGGCATCCTTTACGTTCTCGCCGCTCGCGTCCAGCTCAATGCGTGGACAGGTTGCCGGAGCCGCACCCGTACGGACCCAGCGGAACAGATTGCGGAATGCAGCATGGAACAGATACTGCGACGGATAGGCGTTTGCCTCGGCATGCTTACCGACATACACCGGCAGATGGTCGATACGCTTGAGATCCTCGTCGTCTTGGTAATAGTCGACGTAACTCCACTGCGTATCGTGGGAAGCACCCGTCACCTCGTACAGCCGGTACTTAAAATCGGGATCGTCGCTATCGGGCATAAGCGTGCGCCAACTCTCAAAGCGACCGTTCTCGCTTTCGGTCTGAAGGGCGATAAACGGCTCCTCGACGTGCTCCACACGCAGTAGATGGTGTGCGTATTCCCGGCAGCATTCATACTGGTTGACGGGAATGCACATCGAATGGATGCCGCCGCCAGACAGGTATCCGTCAAACACGCGGCCGTCACGGCGCACCTCCTCGCGATAGGCAAAACTGTTAAGGTAGCGGAACAGATAGGCGCCGGACTGAGACCATCCTGTAAGGCAAATTGCCTGGCGAGGATAGTCGCGGATCGGGTTAAGGTCGGAGTCTCCGCGCAAGAGCCACGCAAGATCGGTCAGCATATCCCAAAACAGGCCAGTCTCGTAGGAGATGTCCATGTCGGGAAGCGCGCCGTCGCGTTCGAGCTGTTCCGGATCAAAGTCAAAGGGCCGCTCGGGAGTTGGGTTTGCCCAGCTCATGAAGGCATAGCGATCGGGATTGAATTCCTTGAGCTTGGCGATGGTATTGGGCTTGCTGGTAATGCCCACATAGATATCGCCAGAGCGCACAAACTCGCCGTGACCCAGAATCCACATGCGCTCGATTTCCATAAACGATGTGGGATTGATGATCTCCACGACCACATTGCCACTCGCTTGCGCCGGATTTTTCGGAGCACGAACAACGATCCGATTGGAATAAGGGGCGTCGGCAGTCATGACCTCCACGCCGCCGTCTTCGTCGGCGGTGCGATACACGTTGGCGGTACCGTCAACGCGATACTCGCGCTCGACGTAATCCTTTGCACTCAGATGACAGTAGCGCTCGGCGCTCGAAAACGGATAGCTCTCATCCGTAATGGGCATTTCAAAAATACCGCTGATCATCTCGTCCCCCTTGCTGTTGCGTTTGCTGAGACAGACTCTACTGGGGACGCTACTTAACTTCTATTGATTCTTAAGTTGAGTTACTAATTATTTAGTTAAATAAACAGCCTGGTGTTAAGCTCATGGTAAGTTCACAAACGTTAGGAACCACCATGGCCGTTACTGCAAAACAAATCGCTGACCAGCTGGGAATTTCGGCAGCGGCCGTTTCCCTTGCACTTAACAATCGACGCGGCGTAAGCAAAAAAACACGGCAGCTGGTACTGAGCACCGCCGAAGCTCTGGGTTACGACTTTAGTAAGATTAAGTTCGAGCGCCAAAAGAGCGGAGCCGTTGCCTTGGTTGCCTTTAACCGGCGCCGCATCTTTACGACCCCCTTCTTCGCCGATATGCTCGCCGGAGTCGAGGGCACCCTTAGACACGCGGGATTCTCGTTTTCGCTGGTGAACTACTCGCCGTTCGAAAACACTCAGCAACAGATCGCCGACATCGCCGAAGCGCAATACGATGGTGTCATCATCCTTGCAACTGAGATGTTCGAGTCGGATTTTATGCCGTTTGCATCGCTGGACTGTCCCCTGCTGCTGTTGGACTCATGCATGAGCGCTGGGGTCGATACGGTCAAGATCGACAATGCCGCCAGCATGATGCTAGCCGTGCAGTACCTGCATTCGAAGTATGGATCTGTCCCCGGGCTGTTAACGACGCCCGTTACCGTGGGCAACTTCACCGAACGACGCTTCGCCTACGAGCACGCCATCGGTCAGCTATCGGGCTCGGAAAAGTGCGGCACCGTCCACGAGCTCGCCGTCGCTCCAGACGAGGCATACGCCGGCATGCTCGACATTATTGATTCGGGCGAACCCCTCGCCCAAAACTACGTCGCTGTCTTTGACGATATAGCTATTGGGGCCATGAAGGCCTTTATCGAGCGTGGTTATCGCGTGCCCGATGACGTACGCATCGTCGGCTTCGACAACAACGCCGGCGGAACCTACGTGCAGCCACAACTGACCACGCTCAATGTTCCTTCGGAGTATATGGGCGCCATCGCCGCACGGCGCCTCGTCGAGATTATCGACGAGGCCGAACACCACCCGCTCAAGATCGAGCTGGGGGCATCGCTCATCAAGCGCCGTTCTGCCTAGAGCTCGCGCACGCTCTGGCGCTCGACAAAATAGGTCGACACGGCCGTTTTGCAGGTATAGCTCTTGGGATTGCGGATGTTGCCCACCAGACGGCGCACCGCGATCTCGCCCACCTCGTGCTTGGGAACATGCACCGTGGTGAGCGGCGGGTTGGAGAAGGCTCCCACGGAAAGATCGTCGAAGCCAATCATCGAGACATCTTCGGGCACGCGAATGCCATGCTCACTCAACGCACGCATAGCACCCACGGCAAGCACATCGTTCTCGGCAAAGAAAGCCGTCGGCAGGTCGTCGCGCGAGACGGTGTCGAGCCAGGCACCCATGTCGTGATAAGCGCCCTCGAGTGTGGTGCCCAGGGTGACATGCCATGCCGGATTGGGCTCAAGGCCCGCATCCTCAAGCGCTTGGCGGTAGCCGCGCTCACGGTCCTTAAAGTTGCGGATACGCAGGTCGCCCGCTAGATAGCCAATCTGCTTGTGACCTTTCTCGATAAGATGGTCAACGGCGCGCAGCACCGAATCGGTATTGGCGATGACCACGGCATCGAAGTACTGGCGATCGCTCCAGCCATCGAGCACGATCAGGTGGGCAGCAGCGTTGGCAAACAGGGCGTAGTCCTCCTCGCCCAGCTCGGTACCCATCAGCACGATAGCGGCTGACGGATCGGCGATAAGGCCCTCGACCTGCGGGCACACGGCGTCCAGGTCGCTAAAGTCGAGCGAGACAAAGCTCGTACTCATGCCGTGGCGGCGTGCTTGGCGCTCCACGCCCTCGATGACCGCAGGGTGGAAGGTGCTCTCGTCCAGGATGGCACCCGTCTTGCGCGCGAGCACAAACTGGATGCTCTCGAGCTGCGTCGACTGCTGGTAGCCGAGCGACTGCGCACACTCCAGGATGACCTTGGCGGTCTCCTCGCTCACGCTGCGCTTGCGGTTGAGTGCGTTGGACACGGTTGCGGGCGAGAAGCCGGTAATGCGGCTGATCTCGCGGACGCTTGCTTTAGCCATCGTTCCCCCTAGCAACGGTCGCGGCCGAGCATCGTGGCTTGACCGCCCGTGGCTCGGCAACTAAACGACCGCAAATTCAATCTAAACAGAATAGTAAATGTTTATTAGCTAGTTTAGCCTGTTGTCAAGCGAAGCGGCACAACTATTCCCCCAACGGGCGCATTTACTCGGTAGCTATTCGCAAAGGCGCATGGCTTCTTGCACGGCACCATACAGGTTAGCATCGTTACCGAGCTCGGCCGCCCTGACCTGCGGCGCAGGGATGCCGGCAAGAAAGCCCTCATAGCCCGCAAGAGCTGCGGGCATCTGATCGCGAAGCGCATCGATGAGCTCGGGGTGGCAAGAAATGCCGCCCGCGATCACAAACACCTCGGGGTCGAGCACCGCCTGAAGGTTTACGAGCATGGCATCGAACGTGCGCGCATAGCAGTCAAGCGCGCACTGCGCCGCCGTATCGCCGGCCTCGATCCACTCAAAAACGCGGCGGCCGTCCACCGTGCCATCGGCAGGTAAGTCCTTCTCGGCCACGACGAGATCGCGCAGCGCACGCCAGCCGCCTGTGCTCGAAAACATTCTGTCCCCGGACGCCGGCTGCCTCACGTCGTTGCGCAGAAAGCTAAACTCACCTGCAAAGCCATGTGCGCCGCGAAGCACGCGGCCATCGATAACGATGCCGCCGCCGATGCCGGTGCCGATAGCGAGCACGACGCCAGTGCGGCATCCGCGAAGGGCGCCCGCTGCGTACTCGCCGAGCGCGCAGCATTTTCCGTCGTTGTTGACCGCCACCGGCATGTCAAACCGCTCGCGCAGCAACTTTCCCAGCGGACAGCCGTCCATGTAGGTAAGCGCGCCGCCGCGATGGATGGTGCCGTCCGCGTCATCCTCATAGATGCCGCCGGGTGCACTCACGCCCACGGCGGACACGCGATCGCGATGCGGCTCGATAAGACCGGTCAGGGCCTCGACCGCTTCGTCTGCCGTAGCAAAATCGGTCGGCAGGCTGCCGCGCTCGCGGATGGAAAAATCCTCGCCCAGCACGGCCCACTTAACTGCCGTGCCGCCCACGTCGATGCCAAAATACTCTTTCATGCTGCCTCCGCTTCTGCGCCGATACGTCAATATCGGCAGACCATCCCGTCCATGCAAACACAGAGAATTCCAGACAAGGCCAAGTATTTGGTTAACGGTCGCTTTTAGACTGTAAACGGAGTTTAATCTGTTTACAGCAGCTAGTTCTATAAATTACGCAATTATGCACTCATTTGGAACGATGCAATTTATCTTTTTTAGCCCCCAAGGTAGCTAAAAAGCCCCGTCCCAAATTAGCTACTTGAGACGGGGTGTGGGAAGCACTTAGCCCAAGACGTGAGCCATGCGTGCCTTGAACTCCGCGAGGAAGCGCGGGGCGTCCACGGTTAGCGCCACAAGGGCGCTCTTGTCCGGGTCGGCCACGCGGCGCTCGTCGCAGATAGTGCGGCCGCGATACTCGCCGAGCAGGTCGACGCGCAAGTTGCAACCGAGCGCGCCCACGAGCGTGGGATCAATCGCCACGGCAACGGCAAGCGGATCGTGCAGCGCGCAGCCGCCCAGGTAAGGGGCGTTCATCTCGTACGAGCCAATGTAGTGCTCGACCATACTCGCAAACGCGCAACCGGCCATGGTGCCCGAGCCCGTCCAACCGGCAATGTCGCGGCGCGTCAGCACCACGCGATGCGTCACGTCCAGACCGACCATAGTGAGCTTGCGGCCCGAGCGAAGCACGGCGTCAGCCGCCTCGGGATCGCTTGCCATGTTGGCCTCGGCGCCCGCGCTCACGTTGCCGGGCACGGTCAACGCGCCGCCCATCACGACCACGCGGCCGATGGACATCATCGCTGCCGCATCGCGCTCCAAGGCAAGCGCCAAGTTTGAGAGCGGGCCGGTCGCCACGTAGACCAGATCGGGTCCATAGGTGCGTGCGGCATCGATCAGATAATCGACCGCCGCGTTACCATCGGCCGATGTCGCCCCCACCGGCTCGTAGGGCGATGCGGGCACGCTCGCGCCGCCAATGCCGTTTTTACCATGGATGAGCGTGGTGGACGCCGGCGGCGTATAGGGCTCGTTCGCCTT
>CAKUHM010000018.1 GCA_934655835.1 uncultured Collinsella sp.
TCGATCCTGCAGCTGCACACCAACTGCGTCGTGGTCGCTGACGAGGCCGCCCTTTCGCTCTGCGAGTAGCACGAGCCCGTCATCTCGACATAGCTTTGCCGAAGGCCTCCGCTTTGCGGGGGCCTTTTTGCTGTCCTTGTCGTATGCTTGACCAAAATCTTGCCGCAAGCTTGACGAATGGCGTATGCCCATCAGCTTGATTCATTCTATACCAGATTCTATGCAAAAATGCCACTAAAAGGTCGCAGACGGTAGCGGGTGCTAGGCGAGTTGAATGACATGGCTGAACCATGTTCGCATGCGTTACACTGCCACTGGGATGGGACAAGCCGACAAGCACATTTACCTGCTCAAAGACCGATTAGTCGGGGGATTAATAACAATCGGCCCTCGCTGTACTAAAACTTGCCGCTTGCGTACCGAAAGACAACCTAAAACACAAAGCCGCTCTATTCATGGTGCGGCTTGTATGGTCTTGCGGTTACGGTGTCCATACGGTCGAGTAGAGGAGCGGGCATGGTAAACGATTTGGATAGTATAGACGACCTCGAACTGATGCCGCTGGGCGGAGGCTATATGGTGCGACGCGAGCGTCTGCTGAATGAGCTTATCGCCAAGGGCCGAAAAGCCGGTATCGTGGTTCTCTACGCGCCCGACGGCTTTGGGAAAACCTCGGTGCTGCTGCAGTACACCCAAGAGGTTAAAAGCGATCCGACGCGAGGCCCCGTGCGGATTATCGAGGCGGATCGAGCCATTGGGCGCGAGGTGTTTATGCAGCTCGAGGTGGTTACCGAAGAGCTCAAAGACAAGCCGCATTCCCTTGTCGCAATCGATAATGTGCCAAATCTCGATCAGTGCGATACCGAAGATCTGATTGACAGGATTCGCAGCTTGCGAGCTATGGGGGTGGGGGTCTTTATCTCCTGCCGTCCTTCAAACCGTCAGTTGATTCATGGGCTGGGCGACTCGGTTAAGATCAATGCGCAAATGCTCAAGGTGCACGCCTATGAGTATTCGGCTTGGGCATCGGCGTTTTCGATTAGCACATCGCTCGACTTTTACCAGCTCACGCAGGGTGTGCCCGAGCTTGTTTCGGCTTTGCAGACGGGTCTGTATGGCCAGGGCGATGTTGCCGGTCTGCTCGAAAACGAGATTGTCAACGTTTATGGTGCGGCGCTTGTCGATCTTGCTTCGCTCGATAATAATGCGCTGTTCTGCGTTGCCTGCCTCATGATCTTGATGGGCGAAGGCAATATTGCAGAACTCGAGGCTTGCGGGGTGAGGCTGTCGATGATCGACCAGTCCTACCTTGTACGCGATTACCCGATCTTTGGCTTGGATCCGGCCGACCGAAGCTTTACGTGCCTGGGCGCCGAGGATAACGGACGGCTTCGCCTGCGAAAGTTGGTGGCCGAGATCCGTCCCGAGCTTGTTCCGCGGGCAGCTCGAATTTTGCTCAAGGCAGGCCGATGTGATGCGGCGATGGACCTGGCCGACGCCTTTCTGGACCGTAGCGTGGTTCTCGAACTTGCCGGGCAGTATGGGGTCGATCTTGTTCTGACGGGGCACGGTGCCGATGTCTGCCGGGCGGCGCTGGGTACGATCGATGCCGACGGCCCCGCCCCAGAGCCAACGCCCGCCGAGGCGCTCGGCGTCTATTTGGCGGCGGTCAGCGTGTCCAACACAAAGCTCGCCCGCTGTATGGCATCGCTTATCGAGCATGCGGGCGATCAGGCAGCCTGCGAAATAGATCCCGTTTCGTGGAAGGTCGCCCAGGCGCTTACGGCAGTTTGCTATGGGGACAACGGGCTTGGGCTTCCTACGAACCTGGCAGTGCCGGAAATCGAGACATCCCATACCGCACTCGATATGTTGTCTGCGCATATCGAGGTCAAGCGCTGCCTGACCGAGCGGGGAGATGACGGCGGCGTTCTACAGCAGCTCAAAACGAGCAAGGCCTACGACTGCGAGCTCGACATCGCGGGGATTGTTATACAGGCCGATAGCATGCTGGTGGAGCTCTTTGACGGGTCGTTTGCGGGAACCGACGAGCGCGACGACGAGATGACGGTGGTGCGGGAGGCGCTCGACGTACGTGGGCTTAAGGCGATGGCTATCTGGGTGCGCATGGTGTTGGCGGCACGGCGGCTCCTTTCCGGCTTGCCGGTAACCGACGATGCGGCGTTCAACGAGCTCGATCGCTTTGCCGTACGTATACGCGACAACCAGATTCAGCTGTTTGGCCTGCTGCTAGAAGGCTGGCAATCGCTGGCAGAAGGTCGGCCGGTCAATGCGAAGTTCCGCGCGGTCCAGGTACTCAAACTGGCTGAGGAGCCAATTGCGTACATGCGCGACAACGCGTTGCTGCTGGAGCGTGCTGCGTATCTGCGTAACACCTCGATGGTTTCGGTGCGCGAGGAGGCGGAGCTGCTCGATATAAGCCAGACGCAGGTTGGCGGTGCGGAGGCCTGGATGGTGGCGCTGCATTTGGCTTGCGCGGGGCGAGATAGCGATCTTGCAGCCTGGATGTCCATGAATCGTGCAGGTATTTTGGACCCATCGTATCGGCTCTTTGCCCGCCTTGCCATGCATTGTTTGGGCGAGCCGGCGGCCAGAATTCGTAAGAAACTCCCCGTGCGCGAACTATCGCGGTATTCTCTGCGTGACGACTTGGAAGGGGAGGGTGAGCGCCTGTTTCAGGCCGGCGAGGTCGAAGCCGTCGATACTATCGATCATATCGAGATTCGCATGTTTGGGGCGTTTCGCGCCGAGCGCGACGGGTTTCCCATCACGGACAAGATGTGGCGCCGCAAGAAAGCGGCGACACTTGCCGAGCGGCTTGCGCTGGGCATGGATGCGCTGGTCGATCGCGAGACGTTGGCCATGGAGCTATGGCCCCATGCCGAGTTCAATAGCGCCCGCAATAACCTGTACTCGACGATATCGCGCCTGCGATCGGCCTTGGGGCCGACGCCGGACGGTAAGTCGTGCGTGCTCATCCAAAATGAATGCATTGGGCTCAACGGCGATTACGTCAAGACCGATGTGAGGCTCTTCGATCAGATTAGTCGTGAGGTGTTGGGAAATCGCACGGGTGCGCGCGGGCCCCATCTGGTCGAGCTGTGCCTTAAGATCGAGCAACTCTATGCCGGTCCGCTGTATGTTCCCAATGGCTGTAATCCCACCTACTTTTTACGTATGCGGCGCATTATGGAATCGAAGTATATCGACTGCATGATTCGGGGTGCGAATGCCGCCCTAGAAGAAAACGACCTGCAGTCGGCGGTATGGCTAGTGGAGTCGGGACTGCGCCAAGAGACGGCGCGCGAGGACATGGTGCGTTGCGCTATGCGCGTCTACGGGGCGGCGGGGCGGCGGCGCGATATCGTCGAGCTGTACAGTGGACATATGCACCACCTGAGGGAGCAGGTCAATGGCGTGCCCGAGCCCGAGACGCGGCGTCTATACGAGCGCTTGGTGGAGGGCAGACTCAACCGCGTGCTGGTCGAGCGATAAAAAACGGGCGTCCGAATTGCTCGGACGCCCGCAGGCTTGCTATGTGTTGGCTCACCGGATCGCTGGCCCTTAGACGAGCTTGATCTTCTCGATGTCCTTGCGCGAGGACTCGCGATACAGCGAGAACTTGCGGCCGATAACCTGGACGACTTCGGCGTGGGAGCGCTCGGCGAGCTCCTCGGCGGCCTCGCGGGCGGAAAGGCTGGAGCCATCGAGCACGGAGCACTTAACGAGCTCGTGCTTCTCCAGGTAGGCGACCGTCTGCTCGACGGTGCCCTCATTAATATCGGACTTGCCGATAATGATGGCGGGGTTGAGGTGATGGGCCATGCTGCGAAGCTGCTTGACCTGAGCTCCTGTCAGTGCCATGGGTTCTCGCTTTCTATGTATGGGCGCCCCGCGACGGGGCCTTAATCTACGTGAGCTGTCCCACGATAACGCAGGAACGGCGCGGTGTGGAGCTCGTTTGCCCAGTTCGCAAAGAATGCGGATGCCGAGTGAGTGGGCGGTGCGGGCTGCGAACAGGCTATGAGCTGGGCGCAGAGACCGGCTCCCATGCAATAAACGCCCAACGAACCTTGCGGACATGATCGAGCATATAGCGCCCCTGCGGCACGCCCTTGGATCCCGGCTCACCGGCATGGGGGTTCTCAATCATGTGTTGGGCAATGTAATCGCGTAGACGGTCGACCTTATCCTCGTTACCGTGCTCGAGCATACGGGAAAAGTCCGCCACGCCCGCCTCAAGGCTATCGAAGGTATCGCGACGAGGCGATTCAAAGTACGTAACCTGCGGCAGGGCACCCATCTGAATGAGGATATTAAAGGCATAGACAAAGCCATTACTGCAGGTAACCGAGGCGCCGATGGCGTTCATCAGATGCAGGTCGTAGCGCGGACTGGAGTTGGCGACCATAGTAACAGCACAACGCCGACGAGCCGTACGGTCAAGCTTGGTAAGCGCACCTTTTAGGTTGGTCGTGGTGACGGAGCGACTGGCAAAGGCAACATCCACCGCTTTCGCGACCGGCCCAACTAAATCCCAATCATCATCCCAAGCAAGCTCAAGCGGCGTAATACGGCCTTCGAGCCCGTAATACTCAATACCGGCATCAAGCGTGCCAAGCATAGCAGGAGAGAAATCAGCAGCAATCACAGGATGCCCGGCCTGCGCAAGCGGAATAGCAATCGATCCAGCCCCACACCCCATATCAAGCACCGACTCACCAGGCTGGAGCGCCAAGAGCTTCATAAAATCCCGAGCATACGGAGCAGTCTCAAGCGGCCGAAAATGCCGAGCCCTTTTGTCCCACTCAAAAGAGTCATCAGCCCGATGCCGAGCAGCCTGCAAACGCATCCACTCCTCATTCCAATCCACAGAAAGCAGCTCAGAACGATTCTCCCCATCAACCACGGGCCAACCTCCTAGCAACAAAAAAGCGACTCCTCCCAAAAGAAGAGCCGCAACCAGCATATATCAGAAAGAACCGTTCCAACGCCAAACCGAAGTCACAACCAAGGCGGGCAGGAGCGAAGCAACTGCCACCGGGACAGAACCCAACTGAGGTCCCGCTGTGCGGGAGCCCCGGGGAGGGCAAATATATAAGGTCGATCGCGAGTTCCGCACGAGCCGGAGAGCACTTAATGTGCTCTCCGTGCGAGTCAGGACTGTCCGAGCAGGCGACCTTATATATTTGCCCTCCCCGGGGCTCCTCGCCCGAACCCCTCAGCTAGTTTTTCAGCGAGTTCAGCGGTGCCGGGAAGCGTCCGCCGCGGTGGGCAAGCACGGTGCCGGCGTTGGGGTTCACCGGCATGATGGGCGCACGGCCGAACAGGCCGCCGTACTCGACGCAGTCGCCCACGCCCTTGCCAATGGCGGGAATCACACGGACGGCCGTGGTCTTGTTGTTGATGACGCCGATGGCCATCTCGTCGGCGATGATGCCGGCGATGGTCTCGACCGGGGTATCGCCGGGGATGGCGATCATGTCCAGGCCGACGGAGCACACGCAGGTCATGGCCTCGAGCTTCTCGAGCGAAAGCGCACCGGCCTCGACGGCGGCGATCATGCCGGCGTCCTCGGACACGGGGATAAAGGCGCCCGAGAGGCCACCGACGCTGGAGCTGGCCATGACGCCGCCCTTCTTGACGGCATCGTTGAGCATGGCGAGCGCGCAGGTCGTGCCCGGGCCGCCGCAGGTGCCCACGCCGATGATCTCGAGGATGCGGGCAACGGAGTCGCCAATGGCGGGCGTAGGTGCCAGCGACAGGTCGACGATGCCCTTCTCGACACCCAGACGGCGGGCGGCCTCGCGGCTCATGAGCTCGCCGGCACGGGTGATCTTAAAGGCGGTCTGCTTGATCTTCTCGGCAACCTCCATCATCGAGGCGGAGTCGGGGAGCGTCTCCAGTGCCGCGGCCATAACGCCGGGGCCCGAAACGCCAACGTTGATGACTGCGTCGGCCTCGCCACCGCCGTGGACAGCGCCCGCCATAAACGGGGAGTCCTCGACCATGTTGGCAAAGCAGACAAACTTAGAGGCGCCGACGGAGTCCTGTTCGGCCGTGAGCTTGGCGGCGTCGATGATGGTCTGCGCGGCCATGAGCACGGCGTCCATGTTGATGCCGGCGCGCAGGCTGGCAACGTTGACGCTGGAGCAGACGCGGCTCGTGGTGGCGAGCGCCTGCGGAATGGACTGGATAACGCGGCGGTCGGCGTCGCCGATGCCCTTCTGGACGAGCGCGGAGAAGCCGCCCAGGTAGTCGATGCCGAGGGTCTCGGCCGCACGGTCGAGGGCATGCGCGATGGGGGTGAGGTCTTCATCCTTGCAGCAAGCGGCGATCTGCGCCACCGGAGTGACGGAGACGCGCTTGTTGACGATGGGGATACCGTACTCGCGCTCGAGGTTCTCGGCGGTCTCGACCAAGTGCTCAGCCGTGTGCGTCACGTGGTCGTAGATCTTTGTGCACATGCGGTCGAGGTTCTCGTCACCGCAACCCATGAGCGAAACACCCATGGTGATGGTCCTGATGTCGAGGTTCTGCTCCTCAACCATGCCGCGGGTTTCCGCGATTTCTGCAGGCGTGATCGCCATCCTTGCGCTCCTATCTGCCAAAACGAGCATAGTCCTCTATATTCTAACGTGCCGCACGCGCCAAGTGGCACATGCGGCACGTTTTGGTGCGGGGTTGTTTCCGTTGTGTTACCGGCCAAAGACCTCTTCGGCGATGCGCGCGCTCTCGGCGGCGTCCTTGGCGTAGTAGTCCGCGCCGATCTGCTTGGCGTATTCGGGGGTGAGCACGGCGCCGCCTACGATGATCTTGACGCCCGGAACTTCCGAATGGAGCAACTTGATGGTCTCCTCCATGGCGACGACCGTGGTGGTCATAAGCGCCGAGAGGCCGACGAGCTTGATGTCACGCTCCTTGACGGTCTTGAGTACCTCCTGCGGATCGACGTCGCGGCCCAGGTCAAAGACGGTGTAGCCGTAGTTGTCGAGCAGCATTTTGACGATGTTCTTGCCAATATCGTGGATGTCGCCCTTGACGGTGGCCACGCAGATCTTGCCCTTGTCGGCAATCTCGCCGGCGGGCATCAGGCGCTTGATGGTGTCAAAGCCCACGCGCGCGGCCTCGGCCGAGGCCATAAGCTGCGGCAAGAAGAACTTGCCCTGGTCAAAGAGGACGCCGACCTCATCGAGGGCGGGGATAAAGTGGTTGTTGATGAGGTCCATAGCGTCGTGGTCGGCCAGCAGGCGCTCGGTCTCGGCAGCGATCTCGCCCTTGCGGCCCGAGACGACCATGTGGCGGATGGGGTCGTCGTCGGCGCTGGCGGTGGTGCCCGCGGCGGGTGCGGCATCGGTCGTTGCGGCCTGGGCGGCCGCCGGGTTCGCGGCGATCTTGTACGGGTCGGTCCAGCCGGCGTAGCGCTCGATGTATCCGGTCGAGCCCTCGTCCTCAACGCTCAGCACGCGATAGCTGTAGACGGTGTCCATAAAGCGCTTAGAGCCCGGGTTCATGATGGGGGCGTCCAGGCCCGCGCCGAACGCGGCGGCCAAAAAGACCGAGCCCAGCAGCGGGCGGGCAGGCAGGCCAAAGCTGATGTTCGACACGCCGAGCGCGCATTTGACGCCCAGGCGCTCCTTGCACAGCGACATGGCGCGCAGAATCTGCTCGGCCTGACGCTGGTTGGTCGAGGCGGTCATGACCAGGCAGTCGATGAGGATGCGGTCCGGGCCGATGCCGTAGCGGGCGGCCTCGGCCACGATGCGCTCGGCGATGGCAAAGCGGGCCTCGGCGGTATCGGGGATGCCGCCCTCGTCGAGCGTGAGGCCGACGACGTTGGTGCCGTAGTGGGCGACCAGCGGGAAGATCTCGTCCATGATCTGCTGTTTGCCGTTAACCGAGTTGATGATGGGCTTGCCGGCGTAGCGGCGCACGGCGGCCTCGACGGCGGCGGGGTCGGTGGAGTCGATCTGTAGCGGCAGGAGCGTGGAGCCCTGGAGTTGCTCGGTTGCCTGCTGGATGATCTTGACCTCGTCGATCTCGGGCAGGCCCACGTTGACATCCAGGATGTCGGCGCCCTGCTCTTGCTGGCTGATGCCCTGGCTTACGACGTAGTCCAGGTCGCCGTCGCGCAGGGCCTGCTGCAGGCGCTTTTTGCCGGTGGGATTGATGCGCTCGCCGATGACGGCAATCTTGTGGCCGTCGCAGGGAAGGTCCACCACGGTCTGGGCGCTTGTGACCGACATGCTGGGCTTGCGGTGGCGCGGACTGGGCGTGTGGTTATCGATAAGCGTGCGCAGCGCTGCCATGTGCGCCGGCGTGGTGCCGCAGCAGCCGCCCACGACGCTTACGCCGTCGGCAATCATACCGGCGACGGCCTCGGCGTATTCGGGTGCCTGGATGTCAAAGACGGTGTTGCCGTCATCGTCCACGCGGGGTAGTCCCGCATTTGCCTGCACCATGACAGGCTTGTCGGTGACGGTGAGCATGCGCGCGGCGAGTCCGCGGAGCTCGGCTGGGCCCTGGCTGCAGTTGATGCCCAGGACATCGGCGCCGATAGCGTCGAGGGTGATGGCGGCGACCTCGGGGCTCGTGCCCAAGAAGGTGCGGCCGTCTTCCTCAAAAGTCATGGTGGCAAAGACGGGCAGGTCGGAGTTCTCGCGGCAGGCGAGGACGGCGGCCTTGATCTCGGCCAGGTCGGTCATGGTCTCGATAATAAAGAGGTCGACGCCCGCAGCGACGCCGGCGCGTACCTCCTCGGCAAAGAGGTCGTAGGCCTCGTCAAAGCTGAGGGTGCCCAGGGGGCGCAGCAGGGCGCCGATGGGGCCGATGTCGCCGGCGACGTAGCGGGCGCCGGCCTCGCGGGCGCAGGTGACAGCCGCGGCAAAGACATCGGCCACGGTGGCGGCGCCGTCGAGCTTATGGGCGTTGGCGCCAAAGGTATTGGCGGTGATCACATCGCAGCCGGCCTCGACGTACTGACGCTGGATATCGGTGATGACCTGGGGCTCCTCAAAGTTGAGGAGCTCGGGCAGAGCGCCTGCCTTCATGCCGGCGGCCTGCAGCATGGTGCCCATGCCGCCGTCGAACAGCAGATGCCCCGTGCCCTCGATGGCCGCACGCAGGCGATCGTCCTTAATGCGCAGATCGTCGATCGTGCGCGTCTTGTACGTGGCACCGTTGCGACGTGCGGCATCAACGGGTGCCGCCAATGCAGTGCCGTCAGAATCATGAGTGATAAGCGGAGTAAACATCGAGGGCTCCTAATGGCTGGAATAGCAGGTGGTGTGGGCGGCGCGGAAGCGGCAGTGCTCGCGCATGCGGCATATATTGCAGGTGGGGCGGCTCTGGGCGTCGTGGACTTCGCCGTCGAACAGGCCGATTACCGCGGTCACGCTTTTGGTGGGCATGAGCAGGCTGGTGGGCGTGACGGTAAGCCCGATGAGCCGCGTGGCGTTGAGCGCATTGACGATCGAGCGCTGGGCCGAGAGCGGGCAGTCGCCGTAGCCGGGACTGAAGCGCCAGTTGCCGGCGAGTCCGTGTGCGGCAGCGTCCGCCTTGACCTGCTGGTCCATCTGCTCAACGGCGGCCTCAACATATGCCGAGCACGCGGCGTCGAGCACGGCGCCCTCCAGGGGCTGCTGGGCTCCGGTGGTTCGCAGGCGGCGCTCGGCGGCCATGCCGAGGGTGCAGGCCATGAGCGCTGCCAGGCGGGCGTCCTTAAGGTGACGATAGATATCGCGACCCCGTAGCTCGACATTGGAGCCAATCAGGCGGATGCAAGGCTCGCCCTGCTCGTCGATGCCCGTGGCATCGACGGCAAAGACGCGGCGCACGCCACGGGGCTCAATGTCTAGCTCCAGGCGCTCGACCACAAGCTCAATACGTCGTGACAGCTCGGGCTCAATCTGCTGGCCGCCGTAGCCCAGATACCGAAGCATCTCGGCACGGTCGACGCGGGGGTGGTGGGCAGCATCGACACGGTAAAGCGCCGGCGACGCAAGGTCGGCCGGCACTTCGACGTCGGTTGTATCGATGTGCGGTTTTTCCATTACCCCAGGCGCTCCATAATGGTCGCGGCGATTGCAGGACGGTTCATAGTGTACAGGTGCAGGCCGTCGGCTCCGTGTTCCTTAAGGTCGCAAAGCTGACGGGCGGCATAATCTACGCCGGCTGCCTGCAGGCTCTCGGGGTCGTTCTCGTACTTGGCGAGGATCTTGATGACGGGGGAGGGCAGCGACGCGCCGCACATAAAGACCATGCGGCTGATCTGCGACTTACCCATAAACGGCATGATGCCCGCGGTAATGGGCACAGTGATGCCTGCCTTGTCGGCAAGCTCGCGGAAGCGGTAGAAGCACTCGTTATCAAAGAAGAGCTGCGTCACAAAGAAGCTCGCGCCGGCGTCTTGCTTTTGCTTAAGGTATTCGACCGAAAGGTTGAGGTCCTCGCAGGCAATGTGGCCCTCGGGGTAGGCTGCGGCGCCCACGCAAAAGCCGGCGTCGACGAGCTCGGGGATGAGGTCACGGGCGTAGGCGTAGTCCGAGGCGGGCTTGTCGTCCTCGGTCGCGCCGGCAGGGAGATCGCCACGCAGGGCCAGGATGTTTTCTACGCCGGCGGTGCGGTATTCGTCGATCTTGGCGGCGATATCGGCATGCGTGCGGCCCACGCAGGTGAGGTGCGCCACCGAGGGCGTATCGAATTCGCTCGTAATCATATGCGCGATGGGGGCGGTGGTGGCGCCGTTGCCCGAGCCGCCAGCGGAACAAGTGACCGAGACAAAGCTCGGCGAAAGTTTGCACAGATTGCCCGCCACTTCGCGAGCCGTATCGAGGGTAAGCTCACCCTTGGGCGGGAACATCTCAAACGAAACGGGTGCGGTGCCCTGGGATGCTGCCTGCTTAAAAACCTCGTCGACGCGCATATCGTGCTCCTTTAGATACGTAATAGTGTGATGTGTTGTAAGGATTCTACAGCACCGCTGTGCCACGGTGGAGTTTTACTCGCGATTTGGGGGATACCAATCAAAGATGCCTTGCTATCGGCATTTCCTATAGCAGAGCGGCTCATTTTGACATGGGCTATAAAGACTGGTATCTGATGCGAAATACCAGTTAATAGAGCCCCATCCCAAATTGACTACCCTTAAACCATGGGGAGAGGTCTGCAATTTATACAGTTGATTGGCTGTTGAGAGCGGCAACGCCGCCGCGATGCGGTAACCTCATTGATTGGTTTCGTGACAGCAACATAACGGTAATGTTGCGGAAACACGACGAGCCTAATCTATGACTCGTTCGTTAGTAATCAACACCGCTTCTCACGCGGTGCCGATACGAAGGGAGTTCCGTATGGCCGAACTTACTGACCGCTTCGGGACCATGGTGTTCTCTGAGGAAGTCATGAAGGACTACCTCCCCAAGGACATTTGGAAGCGCCTTGCTGCAACCCTCGAGGACGGTGAGCCGCTCGACCTGGATGTGGCCAACGCCGTTGCCCACGCCATGAAGGTCTGGGCCATCTCCAAGGGCGCGACGCACTACGCCCACTGGTTCCAGCCGCTTTCGGGCATTACTTCCGAGAAGCACGACAGCTTCCTCGAGCCCAACCACGACGGCACCGCCATTACCAAGTTTACGGGCAAGAACCTCATCCAGGGCGAGCCGGACGCCTCCAGCTTCCCCAACGGCGGCTTGCGTGCCACCTTCGAGGCCCGTGGCTACACCGCTTGGGATCCCACCAGCCCCGCATTCATTAAGGACGATGTCCTGTGCATCCCCACGGCTTTCTGCTCCTACACGGGCGAGGCCCTGGACAAGAAGACCCCGCTGCTGCGCTCCATGACCGCGCTCTCGCGTGAGTCCAAGCGCGTTTTGGCGCTGTTTGGCAAGACCCCCAAGAAGGTCGTTCCTTCCGTGGGCGATGAGCAGGAGTACTTCCTGATCAAGAAGGACGCTTACCGCAAGCGCAGGGACCTGGTCATCACCGGTCGCACCCTCTTTGGCGCTGCTCCCTGCAAGGGCCAGGAGCTCGAGGAACACTACTTTGGCGCTATCCGCCCCACCGTCTCGGCCTATATGAAGGACCTGGACGATGAACTGTGGGCGCTTGGCATTCCTGCCAAGACCAAGCACAACGAGGTCGCTCCCTGCCAGCATGAGCTCGCCCCTGTCTACGGCGAGGTCAACGAGGCCATCGACCAGAATCTGGTCATGATGGAGAAGATGAAGCTCATCGCCTCCCGTCACGACCTGGTCTGCCTGCTGCACGAGAAGCCGTTTGAGGGCATCAACGGTTCGGGCAAGCACAACAACTGGTCGCTTGGCACCGAGTCCGAGAACCTGCTTGACCCGGGCGACACTCCGCTCGACAACCTGCAGTTCATCGTCTTCCTCACCGCGGTGATCGAGGCCGTCGATAACTATCAGGAGCTCTTGCGTGCCTCCGTTGCCTCGGCCGGCAACGACCATCGTCTGGGCGCCAACGAGGCTCCTCCGGCGATTATGTCCATCTTCCTGGGCGACCAGCTTACCGAGGTCGTCGAGAAGATCATCGATGGCAAGGCTTCCGTCCATGCCACGCGTGGCGTGCTTGACTTGGGTGCCGATACCCTGCCCAAGCTGATGCAGGACAACACCGACCGCAACCGCACCTCCCCGTTTGCCTTCACCGGCAACAAGTTCGAGTTCCGTGCCTGCGGCTCCGAGCAGAACGTCTCCGACTCCAACCTGGTGCTCGATGCCGCCGTGGCCAAGTCGCTCAAGTCCTTCGCCGACGCACTCGAGGGTACGCCCGAGGATAAGTTCCAGGACGCCGCGCTCGAGTACTGCAAGAAGGTGCTGACCGATCACCAGCGCATCCTGTTCTCCGGCGACGGTTACTCTGACGAGTGGCCCATCGAGGCCGAGAAGCGCGGCCTTGCCAACAACAAGACCACGGCCGACGCTCTTCCCGCCTTTGTTTCCGATAAGGCCATTGCGCTCTTTGAGGAGACGGGTGTCCTGACCAAGGCCGAGGCCCAGTGCCGCTACGACTGCAAGCTCGAGAAGTACAACAAGCTCATGAACATCGAGGCTACCACGATGATTCGCGAGGCACGTCGTACCTATCGCCCGGTCATCACCGCCTATGCCACCAAGGTCGCTAAGGGCCTGGAGGCAATCCGCGCTGCCGGTGCCGATGCTGCCATGCAGTGCGAGCAGAACACGCTCAACAAGCTCTGCAACGGTATCACCGCCATCAATGACTCCATCAAGGCGCTCGATGCCGTGCATCAGAAGGCCGAGGCTCTCGATGGCCAGGAGCAGGCCAACGTGTACGCGCACGAGGTCGTTCCCGCTATGGATACGCTGCGTGCTGCCGTGGACGCCATGGAGGAGATCGTGGCCGCCGACTACTGGCCGGTTCCGACCTACGACGACATCCTGTTCTACGTGTAGAACGTAACTGACATATCGTCACGGTATTGAGCCGGGGTCCGCATCGCGCGGGCCCCGGCTTTTTGTTTGCGAAGGACGCTTTGGATCCCGCTTTGCAACTGATTCGCCCACGCAATAAGGGGTCGTGGGCAAAAAACGTCAAATATGAGTACTGTCACAAGCCCTGTAGCATTATCTTTTTGCAAAAAATGCAGTGTTACGCAACATATGTCCAAGTACTTAGCTGATAAACGCCTGCAATTCTTCCGCCGTAGGACGCCTTGGGTCGCGCGCGCAGACGTGGTGTAAGAGCGTCCTGAGGTCCGTCGCTGCAAATCCCGATGTTACTCCTTCTTGAGAC
>CAKUHM010000019.1 GCA_934655835.1 uncultured Collinsella sp.
AAGCGCGACAGCTCCGAGCAGTAACGGATGATAGGAAAATCGCGACCATCGACGAGCTCACGATTCTGCGGACTCTTGATGATGCGAATGAGGTCGTTCTCGGCGAGCGAGCGGATAAACGAGATCTCGACGCCTAGCATATCGGGAATGGTCTCGATGGGATGCAGCTTTTGCTTAGTCTCCTTGGGCTCCGTCTTGAGCGGAACATCGGACAGCAAGCCCACCTCGTAGGCGAGCGTTGACAGGTCCGTGGCGTTTTCCAAGCGCTGCTTAATCACGTTGAGCGGCATGTAGCGAGTCTTCTGCAAGTGCAGAATGACCTCCAGGCGATCAACATCCTCCTTGGAGTACTGACGGTATCCCTTAGGCGTACGATGAGGGGTAATGAGCCCCTCATCCTCTAGAAATCTAATTTTTGAGTTCGAAAGATCGGGGTATGCGCCTCGAAGAAGGTTGACGACTTGGCCGATACTCAAATAGTTGCGTTCGGCCATGCCCTACTCACCGGTTTCGATGCGCTCCGGCGTGCTCTCGTGGTAGATGAGCGTAAACGTACCGATCTGGACGGATGAACCATCGTGCAGCGGGGCTGCATTGACGATGGCACCATCGACCCAGGTGCCATTGAGCGAACCCAGGTCCTCGATGCGAGCGCCGAGGCCCTCACGAATAATGCGCGCGTGGCTGCGCGAAACGGTCATATCATTGAGGAAGATGCCGTTCGCAGGATCGCGGCCGATGGTGGTCACGTCGTCCTCGAGCTCAAAGGCGGCACCAGTCTGCGGACCCTTGACGATGGACAGAACGGGGGCGGTGATGCGCACGTTGGCCATGAGGTCGGGAACGGTGACATCGCTTGAAGGCACGCGGAATACGCAGGTAGCGTCAGCAGTCTTATCATTCTGAGGCATATTGTTAACCATGTTGTCCATGACAACCCCTAACTTATCGCGGACGAGCCGCAAATAATGAACCGTACGTAATCATACCCCAACGAATCAGTCTTCGATTTCGGGGTTCAGAAAGTCGATGTCCTCGTCCTCGGGATGCTCGAGAGCCTGTTTAATGGCCGCTCCGCCCTTAATGGAGTAGATGACAGCGGTGAGCATGGAGAAGATCACGCCGCCATACACAAAGAAGATGCCGAGGGGCACCGAGCTTCCGTTGAGGCCCGGGAAGGCCGTAAGGGTTGAAGGTAAAAGATGCAGGCCGTCAATAACGGGGAACCCGAGCAGCATGAGCGAGAAGCCGGTCATGAGCAGTGCAGTGGCAATCTTTCCGGGAAAGACGACATCGATGGGACGACGGTGATAATGACGCACGATAAGCGTGCCGATGCCCAGATAGATGTCGCGGCCAATAATGAGCACGCAGACCCAGATGGGCAGCTCTCCGCGGACCACCAGCCCCAAGACGCCGGTGAACAGCAGCGCACGGTCACAAATGGGATCCATGACCTTGCCGAGCCACGAGACCGTCTTAGTCATGCGGGCGATCTGACCGTCCATCCAGTCGGTGGAGGCGGCAACGGCGTAGATAACGATGGCGATGACGCGGTTGTTATCCGTCACAAACAGGTAAAGAAATACCAGGGTGAGGATCAGGCGCGTAAAGGTGATGAAATTGGAGATCGTAAAGATCTTATTCGACGGGTAATCGGAAGTGCCGATAAGCTCCTTTTTGATCTTCTTTTTGATGCCCACAGGACTCCCCCGCTGGTTAACGACAAAACTTTCGATACTATACCCGTTCCGGCGATGTCTATCCAGCGTAAGCATAGAGAGTCCAGACATATGGAGGATGCTACTGGGTTATGCGGGATTCTGCATTTGTGTACATCAGCCTTCAAATATGACATTTTTCGGCATCTTTGATGGCTGATGTACACGTTTTGATTCGGTGATTACATCGATCGGGAAAGTTGTTGCCTTAAGCAAATTAATCATGATGTGCGGGTCGAGAAGGGTTGGCGCTAAAAGAACCCAACGGCCGTTACGGCTTCGTTAGAAACGCGCCCCACCATGGATGGTGAACCCGAAAGGTAAGGCGCGCGGGCACGGTGGCTCGGCCCGCGCGCCCGGAAGAGAAAGGATAAACCCATGGGTTACATGCTCGAGACGCGAGGGCTCACCAAGCGCTTCGGCCGCGGCGACCAGGCGCAGGACGCCGTGGCCGACGTGAGCCTTCATATCCGCGAGGGCGAGGTGTACGGGCTGCTCGGTCCCAACGGCGCCGGCAAGTCGACAACGCTCAAGATGATCTGCGGGATGCTGCGGCCGACGGCCGGGGAGATCCTCTTTGCCGGGCACGCCTGGTGCCGCGAGGACCTCTACGCAATCGGCAGCCTCATCGAGGAGGCGCCGCTCTACCCCAACCTCACAGCGCGCGAGAACCTGCGCGTGCGCACCACGCTGCTGGGCCTTCCCGAGAGCCGCATAGATGAGGTGCTCGCCGCCGTGGACCTCGCGGACACCGGGAAGAAGCGCGCCGGGCGCTTCTCGATGGGCATGCGGCAGCGCCTGGGGCTCGCGCTGGCGCTGATCGCCCGGCCACGCCTGCTCGTGCTCGACGAGCCCACCAACGGCCTCGACCCCATCGGCATCGAGGAGCTGCGCGACCAGATCCGCGGTTTCGCGGCGGCGGGTACGACGGTGATCGTTTCGAGCCACATCCTCTCCGAGGTGCAGCAGATGGCGGACACCATCGGCATCATCTGCGAGGGGCGCCTCGCCTACGAGGATGCGCTTCGGCCCGGGCAGGACCTCGAGGAACTCTTCATGAGCTTCTGCCGGGAAGGGCGACGAGCACGCGGGGAGGTGGCGGCATGACGGGCGAGAAAGGCGGCCTGCTCGCGGGCCTGCGCGCCGAGGCCCTGAAGTCGCGCCACGCGGCACCGGTTCGCCTGGCCGTGCTCATGGCGCTGCCGATGCCGCTGCTCGGCGCGATGCCCTACCGGGGCGTGCAGATCTTTAGCGCGTGGAACTACTGGTACGCGCTCTTCCTGCCCGTGTCTCTATCGCTCGTGGTGGCGTGCGTCGCACGGGCGGACGCTCGCACGCGGATGCGGGGGCTTCTGGGCCTGGGCTTCCCGCTCGGGCGCGCCTGGTGGGCCAAGGCGCTCTGGTGCCTCGCTCTTTGCACGCTCTCGAACCTCGTGGTCTTCGGCATCTACCTCGCGGGATCGGCGTTCTCCTCGCAGGGTCTCACGGCCGCGGGCACGCTCACGATGCTCCTCTGCGCGCTCGCCAACACGGTGACCGCGGCGTGGATGATCCCCGCAGGGCTCTTCCTCACGGCGCGGCTCGGCATGCTCGCGGGCATCTTCTGCCCGCTCGCCGCGCAGCTCGTGGGTGGGTTCGCCTGGTCGCTGATGCCGCTGCCGCAGCTCTTTCCGCCGTCGGCGAGCATGGTCATCCCCACGAGCTTCATTCCCGTGCTGCCGAGCGGCGAGCCGCTCGCGGCGGACATGGCGCTCGGCGGGGCGCTCACGGCGGACGGCATGTTCACGCTGGCGGGCCTTGCGGTCTGCGCGCTCGCGTTCGCCGCGCTCACGGCGGCGGGCGCGGCCTGGTTCGCGCACTCCGAGGAGAGGTGATGGCCATGTCACGACTCTCCGACCCGACGCCGCGCATGACTCTCTCGCGGGCCCTGCTCTCCGAGGCCCTGCGCCTGGCGCGCTCCCCGCTCACGGCGGTGCACCTCGTCTGCGGCCTGGCAGCCGGTTTTGCCTGCGGCGAGTACTTCTCCGTAACCCGATGGGACCCGGCGCTGGGCGCGGACGCCTACGCCCAGTTCCTCGGCGCCCTCATGCCGCTCATGTCCGCCATCGTCTGCGGGCTCGCCGTGGACGAGGAGCGCGCTGCCGGGCGCCTCGCCAACCTCACGGCGGTCCCCTCGCGCGGGCGCGCCGTCGCGGCGAAGCTGCTCGCCCTTGCGGCGCTCGGCGCGGGCGCGCTGGCCGTGGCGCTCGGCGTGTTCGGGGCCGTGCTCGCCGTCGCCGGGCGCCTGCCGCTCGGGCCCGCTCCGCTTGCGGCCACCTGGGCGGGCATCGTGCTGGGCAGCCTGCCCCTCTACGCGCTGGGGCTCGGCGTGGCCCTGCGCCTCGGCCGCAACGCCGCCATCGGCGGCGGCGCTGCGGGTATGCTCCTCGCGTTCTTCTCGGTGGGCGGGCTTGCGCACGGCCTCATGACCGGCGAGCTCACCGGTGCCCTGGCGACGCCCCTGGGCTGGGTGCCGCTCGCCTGGCCCGCGCGCCTGGGGTCGCTCGGGGTGGAGGCCTTCATCGACGCCGCACGCGCGGCGGGCCCTCTCCTTACGACTGCGCTCGCTGGTCTCGCGCTCACCCTAGCAGCCGCCGCCGTCCTTCTCGCCTGGTTCTGCCGCTTCGAGGACGGGAGGGCAGATGCGTAGGAGGCCGCTCGCCGCCGTGCTCGCCCTCCTCTCCGCAGCGCTCCTTCTGGGTGGGAATGCCCTGCCCGACGTCGGCTGGGGGTCGGCGCTGCGCTCGATCGCCGACCGCGTGCTGCCCAACCCTGAGATCGCAATGTGGGCGCCCGCGCCCGAGTCCGGCAGTCACGCGAGCTCCTACGCCGACGCCACCGGGGCGGGGGCAAACTACGTCTACCTGGTGGACGCGGCGGACGACAGAGGCAATGTCCGAGAGCTTCAGCTCATCTTCTTCGGGCGGGAGTCGGACGGCGAGGGCTGGCTCGAGATCGAGGCGCGCGGCGGCTCGGGCGTGCGCTACCGCGCGTGCGACGCGGCCCAGGCACCCGCGGCTGCGCGCAGGGCTCTGGACCGTTGAGCGCGGCGCTAGTACAATTCCGACGGAAGTTTCAGGAGGTCGAACATGGCGAGGATACTGGCAGTGGATGATGAACGGGCGATCCTCGACGCGCTCGCGCGCGTCCTCGGCCGCGACGGCCATGAGGTCGTCAGGGCGGCGGACCCGACGGCGGTCCCGGGGATGGACCTCTCGCGCTTCGACCTCGTGCTCTGCGACGTCATGATGCCGGGGCTCGACGGCTTCGAGCTCGTGCGGCAGATCCGTCCGGACTTCGACGGGCCCATCGTCTTCCTGACCGCTCGCGTGGCCGAGGAGGATGCCGTGGCCGCCTACGGCCTGGGCGCCGACGACTACGTCCGCAAGCCCTTCGGGGCCGCGGAGCTGCGCGCCAAGGTCGCGGCCCATCTACGCCGTGAGCGCCGGCCGCGCTCGCACGCCCTCTCCTTCGGAGAGGTGCGGATCGACCTCGGGGCGCGCGGCCTCGCCGTGGGCGGCGAGGCCGTGCCACTCACGCCCACCGAGTACGCTATCTGCGAGTACCTCGCCCGCCACCCCGGGCAGGTCATGAGCCGCGCGCAGATCCGCGAGGCGGTGCTCGGCTGGGAGAGCGACGCCGACGACGCGGCCATATCCATGCAGGTCAGCCGCGCCCGGAGGAAACTCTCCGAGGCCGGCGCCGACCCGATCGCGACCGTCTGGGGGATGGGGTACAAGTGGCAGCTCTGAGGACCGGGGCGCGAGGTCGCGGGGGCATGCCGCTCTCCTTCGTCATCGCGCGCTACTTCGCCTACGCGTTCGCGGCGGTCGCCACGGCGTGGCTCGCCTCGTTCATGGTGCTCTCCGCGGCGATCAACGCGGGCTTCGTCTACGAGGCAAGCTGGGGGCCGGCCAATGCGCGCGAGGTCGCTGAGGGCCTGGCACGCGACGGCGTCTGCGGGCAGCAGGACGTGCCGACGGCGTACCGCTACCTCATCCTGAACAAGGACGGATACGTGCTGATGACAGACCTCGAGGGCACGCGGCTCGAGGACGCGACGGAAATGGCCCGTGCGGCACTCGCCGCGGATCCTGGCACAGTGGAGATCGAGGGCGGGGGTTCGGGCCTCACCTACGCCGCGTTCCCGCTCAAGGGCGGCGGGGCCTGCGCACTCGCCAGCGAGTACTTGCCGCAGTGGGTCTCGCGCGACCTCGCCGGCCTGCTTCCCAACCCGCAGAATCTCATGCTCTTCGGCGCCGCTGCGGGAAGCGCGCTCGCGCTCGCGCTCGTGGCGCGCCGCGCGAGCCGCGTGATCTCGCGCAAGATGGCGCCGCTCGCGGAGGCGGCGGGGCGCGTCGGCGCGGGGGAGCTCGACTTCGCGGTCGGCAGCACCAACGTGCGCGAGGTGAACGACGTCCTCGCCGCGATGGACGCCATGCGGGCCTCCCTCGCCGAGTCGCTCGAGGCCCGCTGGGCCGCGGAGCGGGGGCAGCGCGAGCAGATGGCGTCGCTCGCCCACGACCTCAAGACTCCGCTCACCGTGCTGCGCGCCAACGCCGACTTCGTGGCGGAGGAGCTGGAAGACGAGAAAGACGCCGACCTCGCGGCCGCCGCGCGCGACATGGCCGGCAGTGTCGAAAGGCTCGACGGCTACGTGCGCCTGCTCATCGAGGCCTCGCGCGGGTCCGGCGGGGCGGAGAGGGCCCCCATGCGGCCGGCCGAGCTCTGCGAGCAGGTCCTCGCCGAGGCCGCCCAGATCGCCCGGGCGCGAGGCGTGACACTCGACGCGGCCACGGGCCCCGCTGTCGCGGGCGCGCCCGAGGCCCCGCTCGACCGAACCGCCCTGGCGCGAGCCGCCGCGAACCTCGTGGCCAACGCCGCCGAGCACGCACGCTCGCGCGTGGCTGTCTCCTGCGACGTCGCGGGCGGGCACCTCGTCATCGAGGTTGCCGACGACGGACCGGGCTTTTCTCCCGCCGCCCTCGAACGCGGCTGCGAGCGCCTCTTCACAGACGACTCCTCCCGCTCCTCGCGTGACGGAGGCCGCCACTACGGGCTCGGCCTCCACGTCGCCTCCGAGGCCGCGAGCGCCCACGGGGGCTCCGTCTCGCTCGCCAACGGCCCCTCGGGCGGTGCGGTGGCCACCATCGCGGTCCCCCTGTGCGGGATCTGACGATTTCCTCGATGTCTACCTCGACTGCGATATGTCGCTCGCCGAGGCCGCGACGAGATGGTGTTGCGTCTGCCCCGTTTGGTGCTTCTAGCTCAAATTTGATCTGATGTAAGGCCCGTGCAATCCTGCATGGGCCTTTCTTTTGGCAATTGCTCGACCGATTCGTGGCTTGAAACACAAATAATCGAGTTAAGGAGACATGGGGTCATACAGCGGCTCTCAGGGCGCCTGCCGCACTCCCCCGCCATTACCTCTGCGGCGTCCCCGAATAGAGCCCATCCCGTTTGGCATATCGTTGCAATCGCCCACTTGTCCACCGGTCAAGTGAACTACTGGAATAAATACAGCGACACGCTTGTCCGTTACAGTCGCTATATCTGTGTAAATCGCCGCGATAAATACAGCCTGTACTCGACTGTATACCAGCTACGCGTATGTAGATTCATATCGCGTTAATAAATCGGCTCAAGCGTGTGCAAAACGCACAAGTAGCCGCAATAGGCGGTTATCGCGTAGGTAGATTTTTGGCACCCTGTTGCTTACTGAAAATTAAACAATTGCTTAAAACAAAAAAGGCCAAGCACTAGGTGCCTGACCTGCAAACTTCTGGTCGGGACGACTGGATTCGAACCAGCGACCCCTTGACCCCCAGTCAAGTGCGCTACCAAGCTGCGCCACGTCCCGAAGCTTTTGTTTGTTGCTCTGCTCTCGCTCGCAACAGGGAGTATATTAACCCGAAACTTTGTCCTTGTGCAAGAACTTTTTTACAAATTTTGAAGCAAGTCCAAAATTGTATCTGCGAGCTGGGGTTTTGTTAGAACCGGAAGTTCTTGCGTGCCCGTTGTGCTCACAATCCAGGCCTTGTTGGTATCGGTTCCAAAGCCCGAATCGGCGCGCGAGACATCGTTGGCGATAATTACATCGCAACCCTTGCGGGCTAATTTGTGCTCGGCGTACTCGACAACGTTATCGGTCTCGGCCGCAAATCCGATCACGCAGCGCTCGCCCTTCTGACGCGAGAGCTCGGCCAAAATATCGACCGTCTCGACCAGTTCGATGCAATCGAGGCGTTCGTTGGCTTTTTTGAGCTTGTGGTCCGCAGGGGCCGCCGGGGTGTAGTCGGCGACGGCGGCCGCACAAATTGCCGCATCGGCTGTCTGGAAGGCGCTCAGGGCCGCCTGGAGCATCTCTGCGGCGGTCTGCACGCGCACGCACTCCACGCCGCGGGGCACATCGAGTGATGTCGGTCCCAACAGGAGCGTGACCGCGGCGCCGCGGCGTGCGGCCTCCCCTGCCAGGGCGATGCCCATCTTGCCCGATGAGCGGTTGCCGATAAAGCGTACCGGATCGATCGGTTCATGCGTGGGGCCTGCCGTGATGACGATGCGCTTGCCCGCCAGATCCTGCGGGACGGGATTGAGCACCTCACAGATACCCTCGACGATGTCCTCGGGCTCGCTCATACGCCCCGTGTCCACGTCGCCGCAGGCAAGGTAGCCGCTGCCAGGTCCCACCACATGGACACCGCGCTCTCGCAGCGTGGCCATATTGGCCTGTGTAGCCGGCGCTTTCCACATGCCATTGTTCATGGCCGGCGCGATCACGACGGGTCGCGGCGTTGCCAGCAGCGTGGTGGAGATGAGGTCGTCGGCGATGCCGTTGGCCATCTTGGCGATGATGTTGGCCGTTGCGGGCGCCACGACCACCAGATCGGGCTCCTGTGCCAGCGAAATGTGGTGGATGGGGTCGGAGGGATCGTCGAACAAGCCCACGGCGACCGGCTCATTGGTGAGCGCGCGGAAGGTGAGCGGGCCCATAAACTCGGTGGCATGCTCGCTCATAACGACCTTCACGTGGGCGCCGCGCTTTTGCAGCAGACGCACGATGTTGCACGACTTATAGGCGGCGATCCCGCCGGTAATGCCCAGCAGGATCGTTTTTCCCTCAAGTTGCATTGAATTGTTGGATGCCGCCGTCATCGTTAGGCTTCCTTGCTCGGGAGCACCAGGAGGCGATGGCAGTACGGGCAGTGCGTAATCTCGCTACCGTCGTGGTTCAGGTCGCTCATGGACGATGCCTGCAGCGCGGTGTGGCAGACCGTGGGGATGTTGCCCTGGATGGTCTCGACGGCCAGGCCGCGGAACTGCTTGAGCAGACGCTCGTAGTCGGTGAGCACGTCGGCCGGCAGCGTGGCGGCAAGCGCGGTGCGCTCCTTCGTGGCGGTGTCAATCTGAGCCTGCAGGTCGGCGGCCTTGGCGCGGGCGGCCTTGGTATCGGCCTTCACGCCCTCCTCGAACTTGGCGATGATTGCCTGCGCGCGAGCCTCGCGGTCGAGCGCCTCTTTGTGGGCGATGACGACGTCCTTGCGGGTGTGCTCAATCTTGTCCAGACGCTTGGCCAGGGTGGCGAGTTCATTCTCCAGGTCCTGGACCTCGCGGTAGTCGGAGCCGTCGACGTGGCGCTTCTTGGCAGCCTCGATGGCGTTGTTGGTCTGAATCTCGGTGGTGTTGAGATCGTCGAGCTCAATGTCCAGGTCCTTGCGCTGGGCGTAGAGCTTGGTCATCTCGGACTTGAGCTTCACATAGGTCTTGCGCTTGGAAGCGAGCTCCTTGAGCTCCGGCATATTGGCAAGTTCGCTCTTGTTGCGGGCGAGCTCCAAATCGATCTGTTGCAGCTTGAGTAGCGTAGCGCCGGCGCTCATAAGTTCTCTCCTTTTGTCACAGTCCACCATTGGCAAGGGTTCAGTATTTTAATCGCATGACGGGGGTCGACCCCGGCGTCAACTGCAGAGTTCATCAAGATATCCACGAACGGCTCTTCGGAGCGGTCATGGCCGAGTAGGATCACGGCCAGGCCACGCAAGGCAAGATCCTGCGCCACGTGGTAGCCAGCCTCTCCGGTCACAATAACATCTGCGCCTGCGGCGATGGCAAGCTCACCAAAATCGCCGAGGGAACCGCCCAGAATGGCTACGGTGCGGCACGGGCGCTCGGCTTCGCCCCATACGCGCGGGTCGCTGCCAAACGCCGTGGCGGCACGATTGGCGAGATCGCGCAGCGTGGACGGGTCGTCGAGCGTTGCAAGTGCGCCCAGACCGGTGAGCTCAGGCTCGTCCACATGCTCCAGCGAGCTCATGGGCTCAGCGCCCAGCAAATTGCTCAGGCGAACGCGCACTTCGTGCGAGCGGTCCAGGTTGGTGTGAAGCGAGATGATGCTCACGCCGCAACGAGCTGCCTCGTACAACGCAGCGCTGCACTGGGGACGCGATACATCCGCCGGGCATAACGCCTCGGGCGCCTTGATGTAGATGGGATGATGCGTCAGCAGCACGTTGGCGCCGGCCTCGAGAGCGCCGTGCACGTTTGCCTCGGTCGCATCGAGCGCGCAGGCAACACCGGTGATCTTCGCAGTGGGATTTCCCACGGAGAGCCCTACGTGATCCCAGCCCTCGGCGTCCGCCTTGGGGTAGCGCGCCAGCAGCGCACATTCAAGTTCGGAGACGATCATGCGGCACCTACGATCGAGAGCAGCGTCTGAGCGAACTCATCTAGGTCGGCAGGGTTCACGCGGTCATCGAAGGAGATACGCAGTGCGCCCAGCGCCTGCTCGCGACCAATGCCCATGGCGCTGAGCACGTGGCTCGGGTCCATACTGCCGCTCGAGCAAGCCGATCCGGCCGAAACCTCAAAGCCGGCGGCATCGAGCTTGATGATGAGCTCTTCGGAGTCCATGCCGTCAACGTAGATTGAAACCATACCTGGCAGACGATCTGCCTGCGCGTAGTCGCCCATCGTGGCGTGAATGCGAGGATGGGCCGTAAGCGTGGCGTAGAGCTTATCGGACAAGGTCTGCAGTTCCGCGCGCTCCTGGGCCACGTGGGGCGTCAGCGTGCTGGCGGCAGCGGCAAAAGCCAGTTGCGTGCGCAGATCCTGCGTACCGGCACGACGGCCGGCTTCCTGTCCACCGCCAAAGATGCGCGGACGCAGCGGCGTGCGGTTCTTAAGGTAGAGCGCGCCGGATGCCACAGGGCCGCCGATCTTGTGCGCGGCAACGGTCATGGCGTCGACGCCCAGCTCGGTGACATCGAGCGGAATATGCAAGTAGCCCTGAATGGCATCGGTATGAAACAAGGCGCCGACAGCATGTGCGGCGGCTGCCAGCTCGCGGATGGGCTGCACCACGCCGGTCTCGTTGTTGGCGACCATAATGCTCACGAGCGCCACGTCGTCGCCAAGCAGCTCGGTGAGTGCAGCGGGCTCAACGTAGCCCGCGCGGCAGGGCTGCACCAGGTCGACCGTAAAGCCGGCGGCGCGCAGCAGCGGCAGGTTGTCCAGAATCGAATCGTGCTCAATGGCCGAAACAATCACGCGATCGCGCTTGCGATCGCGCTGACGGGCGCCCTCGGCAAGACCGAGCAGTGCCAACTGGTTGGCCTCGGTTCCGCCGTTGGTCAGGATAATCTCGGACGGGCGGACGTGCGCTCCAAAGCTGCGGGCGATCTCGCGACGGGCGACTTCCAGACGAGCGGCGGCTTTACGGCCCAGCGAGTGCAGCGAGTTGGGGTTGATGCCGGCAAGCTCGCTTTCGTCGTATTCGTGCTGCGCAAGGCGCGCCTCGGCGCGCATGGGCGTCGAGGCGGCATAGTCAAGATTCACGGGTATGCGGTTTTGACCTGCGGTCATAAGGGATTATGCCTCCTGTGCGGCCTCGTTGCCCAGTTTCTGCAGCAGTGCAACCTCGGCGGCGGGATCTTCGGACTTAAATACGGCGGAGCCGGCCACGAGCACGTTGGCGCCAGCCTTGACGACCTCGGCGATGTTCTTAGAAGAGATGCCGCCATCGACCTCGATTAGGGGCGACACACCGTGGCGCTCGCACATGGCCGTAAGCTCGTGCAGTTTGGCGATGGTGCCCGGGATAAAGCTCTGGCCGCCAAAGCCGGGGTTCACGCTCATCAGCAACACCATGTCGACGACATCGATAATGCTCTCGAGCACGCAGACGGGGGTGGCGGGGTTGAGCACCACGCCGGCCTTGACGCCGCGCTGCTGCAGATGGGTGAGCGTGCGGTGCAGGTGCGTGGAGGCCTCGTAGTGCACGGTGATCATGTCGGCGCCGGCGTCGGCGTACCAATCGACCGTCTCGTCGGGGTTGGACACCATCAGGTGCGCGTCGACCGGCACGTTGGTGGAGCGCTTGACGGCCTTGAGGATGTCAACGCCAAAGGTGAGGTTGCCGGTAAAGTGGCCGTCCATTACGTCGAAGTGCACGTAGTCGGCACCGGCGATTTTGTCGAGCTCGCCCTTGAGGTTGGCCATATCGGCCGAAAGGACAGACGGAGCGATTTTGATGGAACCCATGGTAGAAGCCTTTCTGCGCTAGTCGGTGAGTCCGTAGAACTCTTGAGAGGGGACGCGGTCGGTAAGAATCTCGAGCGCCCTATCCAAAGTAACACCGTTGTAGAGCGTTTGCTCCACGGCAAAGGTGAGCGGAATGTCCACGCCCAGTGAACGGGCGAGTTCGCTGACGCTTCGGGCCGCAACGGCACCCTCAACCACCATATGCGTGCGGGCCTGATACTCGTCGAGCGACACGCCGTGAGCGAACTCGTAGCCAAAGGTGCGGTTGCGCGAATGCTCTGAGGTGCAGGTGGCGATAAGGTCGCCCATGCCGGCAAGCCCCATGCACGTCATGGCCTGGCCGCCGCGGGCGTGCACCAGGCGGCTGATCTCGGCTAGGCCGCGCGTCATGATGAGGGCGAGCGTGTTGTCGCCCGCACCCGAGCCGGCGGAGATGCCGCACACGATAGCGATGACGTTTTTCATGGCGCCGCAGACCTCGACGCCGGTCATGTCCTGCGACAGATAGATGCGGAAGGCCGTGGATAGGAGCAGATCCTTAAAGGTCTCCCCTACCTGCTGGTCTTTGCTGGCGATGACGGCAGCAGAGAGCCCGCCGCGGCAGATCTCCTCGGCATGGTTGGGGCCCGAAAGCGCCGCCACGCGCGACTCGTTGCCGATCTCGCTGGCGATGACCTCGCTCATGAGCAGGCCGGACTCGGGCTCGATGCCCTTGGTGAGGCACAGCACGGGTGTCTCGTCCGCGATATACGGCGCCGCCTGGTGGCAGACGCTGCGCAGGTGCGTGGAAGGCACGGCAAAGATGATGGCCTCGGCGCCGTCGAGCGCTTGGGCCAGGTCCGTCGTGGCGACAACGTTTTCCGGCAGCTCGTAGCCCACCAGGTAGCGGGGGTTACGGTGCTCGGCGTTAATACCGGCGGCCGTCTGCTCGCTATGGGCCCACATGGTCACGCGCTCGGCTCGCGCGGCGGCAAGGCCGGCGACGGCGGTTCCCCAGGAGCCGGAGCCAATCAGCGCAACATTCATGACTCTCTCCTACTTATCGTCGGGCTCGGTGACGCGCTTGGTAAACGAGAGCTTGGACTCCTTACCGGCCATGAGCTTTT